>JBOHVR010000823.1:0-13543 GCA_050735755.1 Binatia bacterium | reverse complement strand
CCTCAGAACCACCCGTAAGCTCCTGAAAGTTAGCCACCGACGTTTCCTTCCGCAATCTGCTCATCAACCCAGCTTCTCCCTACAGCCAGGCCATGCTCTTCGGCCTTTTCCCTAGTGGCGAGACTCTCATTCAATTTCAGGTCAGTTTGCTGCTCCTTGCCGTTTTTCAGCCACTTTACCCGCACCGCCGCTATCCAGCCACTGGTGTGCAGTTGCGCCATCGCAAATATATGGCAGTTCCGGTATAACTGTCCCCGCATCGATGTTTCTCCTGAATAAGCGCTTGGGGCCAGATTAAAGTTCTAGTAGCGCACGCGCTTGAGCGAAACTGATCGGTCCAGCGATACCACCGATAGGTTATATCCGTCAATCAGGAGGTCACCCCCCTGACTGCTGGACGTGCCCACGATATACGCGGCCGAAATCATGGCTGGAATAGTTTTCACCCACGTCTTGTTGCTCGGTTTCGGATTCGCTCTGATTTTTGGTCTTTTTGATAGTTCGGGAGCTGTGGTGTCAGAGCCGCCGCAAGCGAGCAACACTCACAGTTAGACTGACAGCCGTGGAGATTCAGCAACCCCAGCAGGCTGTGAATGCCTTGACCGGCAGGTACGCGCAAACAGCCAAGCGTTGTGTCAGCTTGTTAGGGTGGCAAAGAGGAGGAGGCAAAGAAAATATTGCGCAAGGTTGCTACGGTACTGACAGGAGAAAACGTTGATGACTACGGTTCACCAGAGCGAGGTCACGCGCTTGAGGTACCGGCTTTGATTGTTTGACAGTGTCCTTGTTTATTAAAGCGCTACCGGGTTTATGTGATCATCAACCCACGCTGTCGCCGCTGCTATTGCGAAGCTTTCGGCGTCTTGCTGAGTCGTAAAGCGTTCTAAAGCCCCGGCGAGCCTATACCAGCGAGGAAGGCCGCGGTCATCCCAGCTGATGTCAACTTCGGGGACCCAGGTTCTCGTTGCTTCATTGAACGCGACAACTGCGACTACAAGGTATCCTTTGTAGATTTGCTTCGACATAATAGGCCCCTTCCGGGCAAGAGCGCCTAAAATGTCGATAGAGAGCTTAGCATTGGATCTCGTGTGCCAGCGAAACTAAGTTCTCAAAGCAACATATTGTGTGCGTTTGCCACCAAACATTAGATCACCTCGCGCGATGCATTACAATATGCCAAAGGTCACCTCCGCGAGTTGGTCTAGAGCATCGTTCACGTCTCCTGGGTCAGCGTCACCCTCCCAGTCTGTCAGGATATTGGGGTGTAGGTGAGCTTTTTATTTCGTCTTAGGTTGGCTCCCTTCTACCTAGTTGAAAGCTGCACTTCACGGACGGCGCCTCCTTGCTTTTAAGGGAAAGTAAAGCGCGACGCAGGCGCAAATTATCCCAGTCGTGTAGCTCCGCCGCGCTTACGCCCAAAATTTTTTTTGACTCGAAAGGAAAAATCCTGTACAACGTTTCAGATCAGTTTTGTGTTTTCGTATGAAGCATCTGAGAGCCTGCAACGGGATCTGTCCATGTTTGCTTGCTTCGGCCGCCGGCTTGGCCAGAGTGGCGGCTACGGCGATCGTCTTCGTTTTGTGCACGCCGCTACTCAATCCCCTCTCTGATGATCAGGAGCTCCAGAGACCCCAGCATACAGCGGCAATGCCACCGCCGCGCGTCGGTGTCACGCTGCGCCCGGGGGACACGTTGCTGACGGTTCTCAATCGTTTCGGGATTAGCGGGCCATCCGCGCACGAGATGATAGAGAAGGTTCGCCCCTTTCTGAATCTGAGACGGTTGCGAGCTGGTTCCAATCTTCAATTTGTTCTCCATCCTAAGAACAAGGCGGTTCAAGGCGTGGAGGTGGTTCTTGGAGATAGTCTGGTGCGTGTCAAGGCGAGCGCGGAAGGCTGGTTAGCTGATCGACGCGACATTCCTTATGTGCGTGAAACTCAGGTAGTCCGCAGTACGGTCACCGATAGTCTTTACCAAAGTGGTATTCACGCGGGACTTACACCCGAGCGCATTCTCGATCTCGCAAGAATCTTCGAATATGATATCGATTTCTTTTCCGATTTTCAGCCAGACGATGCGTTTGACGTCGTCGTCGAAGAGATCCGCTACGCTGATGGCCGGCGTGAGCTGGGGCGGGTTCTCGCCGCCGAGCTGGAAGCGAACGGCGAGTCATTTGACGCGTTCTATTTTGTTTCGAGAGACGGCAGCGGATCCTACTATGACAGCCAGGGCCGGCCGATGCGCCGCTCGTTTCTGCGCGCGCCGCTAAGTTATGTTAGGATCTCGTCGCCTTTCAGCCTGAGGCGGCGGCATCCGATTTTCCGGACAGTGCGTCCGCACCGAGCGATCGACTATGCGGCTCCGGCAGGGACGCCTGTAGTCGCAGTCGGACGGGGACGGATTGTGTTCAGCGGGTGGCGCAACGGGTACGGCAATCTTGTCGAGATTCGTCACATGGGAGGCTACACCTCTCGCTACGGGCATTTTTCCCGGATTGCTGCCGGAATTCGCAGGGGAGTCCAGATCGATCAAGGGGATGTCGTGGGTTACGTAGGACAGACGGGGCACGCCACGGGTCCCCATTTGCATTTTGAATTTCTGCACAACGGTGAGAAGATAAACTTCCTTGCCCTGAAAATTCCGCGCACCGAGCGCTTGACCGGGATCGATCTGCAACGGTTTATGCGCGCCCGCGACGAGCGTCTAACCTTGTTGTACGGCATAGAGAGCCAGGCAAAGCGAACCGAGAGCAGTCTCTAAGCGGGACTACTCAGTCGCGAGCGACCGAGGGGAGAGCCCTCAAAACTCCTGCGGTAAAACGACAAGAAGCGCCCTTGCGAAACTTCAAACACCGCATTTGCCTGCCAACTTAGTTTTTCACTCTATTCGTTAAGCAGCCGATATAGCGGTAATTAATTCCATGGCCGCGGGCCCCTCCAACGAATAGACCATCAACCGGCCCGCGAGATAAAAATCCACGCTTGCATCCAGCGCCTCATAATCGACTGCTCCATGCTCATGAAACGGAGTCGGCATGGGCATGAGAATACCATCGAGTTGCGGGTTCGTTGTTGTGCTTCCTGCTGACTGTCACGCGAAGATCTCAAAGATGGACCACTCGAGGAAAAAATTCGTGGTTGAAAAATGAGAAAAAAAGAAACAGGGTAAGTTTCATGCTCCATCATCGCTGCAAATCGCGTCCGATTTCACTCGCGTCATTCTTACTTTTAGTCCTTTTCTTGTTGGCCCGCTCCGCCGCCGACGCAAACGAGCTGCGGTTTCTCGCATTGAAACCCCAAACGATGCGCGTTTGGGAGCACGCGATCGCTCTTTTTGAAGCGCAAAATCCGGGAACTAAAGTTGTATTAGAACTGGGACCTCATTCCTCGACGGTATTTCATGACCTGGTGACGCAGAAACTCAGGAACCGCGATCAGTCGCTTGACGTGTTTTTCATGGACGTCATTTGGCCGCCCGAGTTCGCCGCGGCGGGTTGGGCGCTGCCGCTGGACTCGTATTTTCCCGTTTCTGAGCGCGAGAAATTTCTTCCCCCTTCCATTCTCGCCAACACCTACCAAGGGCGAATTTACGGCGCGCCGGTGTTCATTGACGCATCGATGCTTTACTACCGAAAAGACCTGCTGCAAAAGTATGGATTTTCACCGCCGGAGACGTGGCCGGATCTTGTCCGGCAAGCCAAAATGATTTTGGAGCGAGAAGGCGATCGTTCTCTGTCGGGGTTCTCCGGGCAGTTCAAACAATACGAGGGCCTGGTGTGCAACATGATGGAGTACATTCTAAGCAACGGCGGCGCACTTGTTGACGAAACCGGCGTGAGGAGCGCGCTGGATCAGCCGCGCGCGCGGGAGGCGGTGAGATTTGTGCGCGATCGAATCATCGGCGAAATCGGAGCGAAGGGAATGCTTGCGTATCAGGAGCCGGAGTCGCTCGCGGTGTTTGCGCAAGGAAAAGCGGTATTTCATCGCAACTGGCCCTATGCATGGGAGATCAGCAACGATCCCGAGCGATCGAAGGTTCGCGGCGCCGTCGGCGTAAGTCCGTTGCCCTATTTTCCCGGAGGGCGAAGCGTTTCAACGCTCGGAGGTTGGCAGCTTGCGATCAGCCGTTTTTCGCGGCAACCGGACTTGGCCTGGAAATTTATCGCGGTGATGACGGGGGAGGAGATTCAAAAGGAAGTCGCGTTGTATATGGGCAGGGGCCCGGGTCTCAGACGTGTCTATAAAGACGCCGAGGTGTTGGAAAAAAACCCGCAATTTAAATCGCAGTTCGAGATGTTTGCGCACGCCGTGCCGAGGCCGCGAACTCCGGTTTACGCGCCGATTTCTAACATCATGCAGCGCTACTTCAGCTCGGCCATCGCAGTCGCGAATTCGGACATCGATCAGCTGGCTGATCTTGCCGCGCGCGACATGAATCGTGTGCTCGACCTTCTACGCGGACAAACCGGGTCATGAAAGAATCGTTCTACCCTGCGACGCCGTCGTGCTCAACCGTCACGTTCTGACTTGAAGAAGCCAGAACGGGTTTAGATGCTTGCAAGACTGGTCCGGCTGCCGCTCCTTCGTTACGGCGGGTACGGAAGCGTTTAGTCAGAAGGCTTTCGGACAAGGCGAATTTATTGTAAACGTCGTGACATTACGTAGTGACTCCAGTGAAGCAGGATTACAAGTGAAGCCAAGTCATCAATTGAACCCAAGTCATCAATGCCTGTTATGCGTGTTTCTACTGGCCGCAACTGCCGCTGCCGGCTGCAGCGCTCACGGGCCTATCATACAGGAGAAGTTGCAGAATTTGGGGCATTTCGAGTTTCGGAACGCATTTGAGAGCCGGAAGGGCATTGTCATTGGAGCACCACACGGGAAGACTGCCCGCGGCTCAGACAGGCTGGCCCTCGCCATCAGCGATCGAACGGGAGCCGGCCTGGTTGTCGCTTACGGATTCAATGGCAAGCGACTGAGTGTTAACCGACCGATTGTCGCCTCCTACTTTTCGCCTGAATCTGTGGCTGATCCACTTAAACGAGCAACCGTTTATCGACACTACGCAGATCTTGCCCGTGCGGCGGCGCTGAATCAATTGACATTTTACATCGGAGTACATACCGGCCCTGCGGCGTTATCCCATCCCATTGAAGTTATTTGCAACGGTCTTAGCTTTGAACAAGCTAGAGCGATTAAGACGAGTTACACGAAGATTCGCGATAAGATCATTGGCAGCAACTCTCTACCCAAACTACCGATGCGCGTCGATCCCCTGGATGAGGTATCCTGGAGCGGGGATGGAGTCAAACACCACGGCATACTTTTGGCCGCAGAAAAAGGCATAATGCTGCGTCAACCCTACCTCTCGGGGAATTTGGCGACACTTTACTCAGAGATTCTTTCTCAATGGGTCGAGGACGTTCTCAATACAGTTCTGTTTGCGTCCGCAGAGATGCCGACAAGCAAGGTGAGTCTCTCCAGGTTTGGCAGGCTTGAATTGATCAAGTCAAGACGAAACATCGAGGGAGTGGTGATTGGTGCTCCCCATGGCACCTTCGATCAACACACGGCAACAATGGCTAAGCAACTGAGCTTGATGACGGGATTGGCTACAGTCATAGCGACGGGCTTTACGCCAGTCGAAGCCAATGGGTGGCGCATCAATGTCAATCGCCCGACAGAGAAAACGTTTCCGTCCGAGGGATTGGAAATTCACAGTAGCAGGGCCAAAGAAACCTACGCGAAATTCAAAAGTCTGGTTTTAGAGGCGTCGGCAGGTGAATTAGAGCTTTATTTTGACCTCCATCAATATGGGGGCGGCGGCAGCATTCAGGTGGCAACGTTGGGCGTGTCACGCGACGAGGCTAGAGCTGTCAAAAACCTCTATCACCGGATTAGCGGCCAAGTTCTGGGACATAGGTCCGACGTGACCACGGCGCCTTTGTTGATAGAGCCACTCGACGGAATCGAAATAGGAGCTTGGCCTGCCAAGGCTGAAGGTATCCTGAGGATGGCAAAAAGGAGCCTTCACCTTGAGATTCCACAAAGCACTTTGGCAACCGTGGAGTCGCGCAAAGCATACACCCAGATACTGTTCGGGCTTCTTCAGCAATGTCTGTCCCTATTTCGAATCTCATCAGCGACTTCTCTTGAGCCCGTTAGTTCATCCAAGAATTCCTGGGAGCAACGAAACCCGGCCCGCAGTCGTTCTTGGAAAGTCTCGAGGTAAAGATGGCTGGTCGCTCGCTTGAATATTGGCCGCTTTGTTTACACGCTCCATCTCACTGTGTGCGCAATGTGCGCACCGCACGGCATTGTAGGGAAATTTTCCTGTTTTCAGGCAGCAACCTTTCGCGTCTTGTTACGACATGAACACTGGCATCGGAATTGCGTCTGCAGCTCAATGGAAAGGAATCCATTTCCCATGGCGGTTTCAAAAATCGAGGAAACTGCCCTGACCCATCTCATGAAGAGGAGGCCCAGGCATGGTTCAGAAATATTTTTGTAACCCGCTTTTTATTCTGGTCGCTTTAACTTGTGCAACGGTGAGCACTGGCTTTGCGGCGAGCGCTGACTTGGTGAAAGCCAAGAAAAAAGCTGAAGCCACAGGGTACATTTTTCTTACAAGCCATGGGGACATTGTCGAGAAGGCAAGAAGGGAGGGAAAGGTACGTGTCATGGCGTCCCTTGATGCGGATTCTCTAAAAGCTTTGAACACGGCTTTCAGTAAGAAATATCCGTTTATCGAATCGCAAGTACAGGAAATCGCAGGACAAGAAGTCTATATGCGCATGATCCAAGAGATGAAATCCGGCGTGGCTAAGGATTGGGACGTGAACTATGTCGCCTTTGATCTTTATGATGAATATCTACCTTATCAAAAGAAATTCGACATTCTTGGCATGGCACAACAGCAAGTCTTGCAGATCCCGCTAACAATGATTGACCCCAAGAACCGGCACATTGTCGTGGTCGCTAGCGATATTCAGGTCGTGGCGTACAACCAAAAGAATATTCCGCCCGAAAAGGTTCCCAATGCCTGGGCGGATTTCCTGAAAGAGGAATTTAAAGGAAAGAAATTCATGCTAGACCTGCGCCCAAAGGATGTAGCGGCGCTGGTTCCCTCGTGGGGTCTCGAAAAAACCCTAGATTTCGCCCGCAAGCTCGCGGCCCAGAACCCGGTGTGGGTGCGGGGTAACAGCCGCGCGATGCCGAGAGTGCAGTCGGGCGAAACCAATTTCCTGTTCGGTCCCAATTTCTCGACCGTTCTTAGGGCGCAGGAAAAGGGTGCCGGGACTTTAGCTTATAAAATCCTCGAACCGGTCCCGACGCGTCTCAACGAAGCTCAGGGCATTTTGAATGCGTCCAGTCATCCTCATGCGGCGCTTTTGTGGCTGGAGTTTGTTTGCTCGCCCGAGGGGCAACAACTTATAGATAAGCACGAACCTTACGGCGCATCCATTCTGTCGCCTGGATCTGCCCAGGAGAAAGCTACGCGCGGGCTGAAGCTATCAATGGTGGACTGGGATCATGTTAAGCAGATGGAATATTACCAGAAGAAAATCATCGAGGCCTACGGTTTTCCGCGAGCAGACAAGTAACCCGTACGGGACTGGCGGCAAGCCCTCAAGAACGGCGATTTCGGAAGGAGTAGTCGGCGTTTCGCTGCTCAACGGCCGCCGGTTCGGGCCTCGAAGAACGTGCGAATTCTCGTCAAGGGTTGTCGGCAAAAATACCCAGTGATCAAAATCCAACACACTGAACATGCCGGCTAGCCGCCGGAATGAGGTCTTTGCGGTGCTGTTGTGAAACTACTGGGATAGGAATCGCCCTTGGCCGTCGCGCCGGGTGTTCTCCTCATCCTCGCGCTGATCCCTAATGCTCATTATGCGGCGCTTATCGTTTTGGTGAGCGGCAATAAAATTGACTCGTTATGATGATAGAGCCAAGGAGCGAAGAGCACAGCGCGAAGAAGAGAAAGAGCTCAAACACGACTGCTAAGGCTGCGTTAACGAGTTAACGTCAAAGGAGGGCCCCATGACAAAAATTGGCTCAGCGATAGCGATCATTGGATTAGTTACCCTATGCGGTCTGCGTGAAGCGGCGGCGGATGAGTTCTACAAGGGAAAGACCATTCGTTTCATAGTCGGCTTTGCCGCCGGCGGAGGTTTCGACACCTACTCTAGGATGATTGCGCGGCACATCGGCAAGCACATCCCGGGTCATCCCGACACCGTGGTAGAGAACATGACCGGCGCCGGAAGCTTGATTGCGGCCAACTATATCTACAACAAAGCTGCTCCGGACGGACTGACGATCGGGAATTTTATCGGCCCGCTAATCCTCCAGGATGCGCTGGGAAATAAGGCGGCAAAGTTTGACGGCACCAAGTTCGGCTGGCTCGGTGTCCCCACGCCTGATTCAGGCGTGTGCGTTCTGACGAAAGCCAGCGGCATTAAGACTATGGACGACTGGTTCAAAGCGAAAAAGCCAGTCAAGCTGGGGGGGACAGCGCCGGGCTCAACCACCGACGATGTTCCGAAGCTCGTCAAGGCGGCTATCGGCCTGCCGATTCAGATGATCGAGGGCTACAAGGGAACATCCAGAATCCGCGTGGCTGCCGAGGCAGGAGAGATTGACGGCGGCTGCTGGGCCTGGGAGTCGATCCAGCCGACGTGGACAAAAGCGCTCGAGTCGGGAACGGTCCGTCCGGTGCTGCAGACGATGCTCGAATCCCACCCCGAGCTGAAGCATGTTCCTCTGGCAGTCAATTTTGCCAAGACCGAAGAAGCCCGTGAGCTGTTGAAGATCGTCGACGGGGCTTACGGCACCACGGCACGACCTTATTCCGTGCCGCCCGGAATGCCGCAAGAACGTCTGGCGCTCCTACAAAAGGCCTTTATGGCGACCATGAAGGATCCCGAAATGTTGGCGGAAGCAAAGAAAGCGAAACTCGAATTCAAACCCGTCGATGGTCCGAGCATCGCGAAGATCTTTGCGGGTTTTTACAATCTCAAAGAGCCCACCAAGGCCAAGCTGAGAACTATTGTTCTACCGGGCAGGCAACCGGCAGCCGGCAAACCGCCGTCAGCGAGTTAGAATATAAAATATATCGGGGCAGGTTTTAGATCTGCCCCTACCACTCCTTGTATCCCTGGGACAGGATCCGGTGATGCTGCTCGAGATGTTTCAGGCCTTCGTCGAGGGTCTTTTCCTGGTGCTTTCCTGGAAGGCCGTCAGTCTGATGCTCGTCGGTATCGCCATCGGCTTTGCCGTGGGCATCCTGCCTGGCCTCGGCGGGCCGGTGACCCTCGCCCTCATGCTTCCTTTCGTTTTCAAGATGGACGGCGTCGAAGCGTTCGCGTTTCTCCTGGGAATGTCGGCGGTCACGGCCACCACCGGCGACATCACTTCGATTCTTTTCGGGGTTCCGGGCGAAGCAATCACTGCGTCTACAATCGTCGATGGTCATCCCATGGCGAAAAAAGGCGAGGCGGGACGCGCCCTCGGCGCAGCCTTGATGAGTTCGCTCGTCGGCGCGCTGTTCGGCGCCCTGTGCCTGGCGCTTGCCATACCCATCGTTCGTCCCCTCGTTCTATGGGTGACTTCACCGGAATTCTTTATGCTCACCTTGCTCGGTGTCACTTTCCTTGCCTCACTCAGCGGCAATGCGGTCATCAAAGGGCTTACCGCCGCCGCCATCGGCTTCCAGTTCGCCACCGTGGGATTAGACCCGATCTCAGGGATCGAACGATACACTTTCGGAACTCTCTACCTCTGGGACGGAGTCCGTCTGGTTCCGGCGACTCTTGGACTCTTTGCTATCCCGGAGTTAATTGATCTGGCCGTTAAGGGGACGAGTATTGCGGAATCCAAGATCGGCAAGTTGGGCGGCGTGCTGCAAGGAGTCAAAGATACGTTTCATCACTGGAAGCTGGTGCTGCGCTGCAGCGCGATCGGCGCATACATCGGCGTGGTTCCCGGGATGGGCGGCGCCGTTTCTCAGTGGGTCGCCTACGCGCACGCGGTGCAAAGCTCTCCGGATCCGGAACGTTTTGGCAAAGGGGCTGTGGAAGGGGTCTTGGGTCCGGGAGCGGCAAACAATTCCACTCTCGGCGGGGCCCTGGTCCCCACTCTCGCGTTCGGCGTGCCTGGGAGCGTGTCAACGGCGATCCTGCTTGGCGCCTTCATCATCCAAGGACTCGTTCCAGGCCCGCCGATGCTCCAGCCGCAAAGCCAGGGCGGGAGCCTAGCTCTCACGTTTTCATTCGTTTGGATCCTCGTCCTCTCTAACATCATCACCGTGAGCATCTGCTTCCTATTCCTCAACCAGCTTGCGAAAATTACTCAGGTCCGCGGGAGCCTGGTGATTCCCTTTATTCTCTTGCTGATCTACCTCGGCGGCTTCGCGGAAAATAACACCTTTCAGGATCTGATTGTGGTGTTGTTGTTCGGCGCGCTCGGCTGGGTCATGACGGAACTTGACTGGCCGCGGCCACCTTTGCTCTTGGGCCTCGTGCTTGGTCCTCTCGCGGAAAACAATCTCTTTCTCGCTACCGACAACTACGGCTCGGCCTGGCTCTGGTTTCCCAGTGTCCTTTTCCTGCTTGCGGTAATTCTTGCCGGCGCGCTTTATCCGATCTTTCAGGCATGGCGCAAAAACAGAAACAAACCCAAGGCGGAACGCACAGAAAAGGAAGCTGTAATTCCTCTATCGGCGGCGGTTTTTACCTTGCTCGTCGTCGCGTTCTTCGCCTGGACCTTATGGGAGGCGCGCGAGTGGTGGTTCCGCGCGCGGCTGTTTCCCTGGGCCATCGGCTTTTCAGGTTTGGCGCTGGCTTTCGCTCAACTGTATCTCGACACCGGAGTTCTCATGAAAACGAGACGCAAGCGTCTGGTAAAGGCTCGCATAAAGAGCGTCGTAAAAAAAAGGACTTTAGGCATCGCCGCCTGGATTCTGGGATTTTTTGCCGCCATATGGCTCCTTGGTTTTCCCATTGCAGTTCCATTGACGACTTTTCTCTATCTTAAAATCGGCGCGGAAGAACGATGGCCGATCACGACGGCATTAACGTTCATTGCCTGGATCTTATTCTACGGGCTCTTCGATTATGCTCTTCATGTTCCTTTTCCGCCCGGGCTGCTCGTGGATTGGTTGGCGATCGCATCATGAAAGCACTGGAAGAGAATAACAAAGAATGGCATGGGTTCCAGGCGCGGCGGCGGAAAATCAATCAGGTCGCCGGCCTCGCTTTGAAAAACCGAAAAGATTGAAGCGCTGGCTGCGCGGCGCGGGGTGCCAATATTTCGCTCACAACTTTGCGCTGGCGCGCGGGACTGTCTTGGCTTCGAAGATAACTCAGTTGGAGTCTGCGTTCAGCTGGTTTTATGGAAGCTACTAACCTATTGGTTGCGATTTTACTTCTATTCTTTGGCTGCGCGAGCGTTCCTGAGGTTAACCAGGTCCCCGGCGTCGTTATCGGCGAGCGTTCATTTTTTCCCACGATCGCTGCTCATACGGATGCGCCTATCATTGAGGGTAACAGAGTCGAAATCCTGTTCAACGGCGAGGAAATCTTTCCCGCAATGCTCAAGGCTATCCACGGCGCGCGCAGGAGCATTACCTATGCCCAGTATCTCTATCAAGACGGCGCCATTGCCTACGAGCTTGCCGAAGCTTTTGCCGAGCGCTGCCGCGCCGGTGTGGAAGTAAAAATCTTGATCGATGATCACGGCGGCAGCGAAATCCCCGCAGGCATCCCCGATCTGTGGAGGAGGTCAGGTTGCTATCTGGAATGGTTCCGGCGCATCAAGCTATTTCAATTCATCACCCCATGGGAGCTCTTAACCTACAACTATCGCAACCACAGGCGCGTCCTCGTTGTTGACGGAAAAATCGGCTTCACCGGCGGCCATGGGGTGAGCCAAGCCTGGACCGGCGACGGTCGAACTAAAGGCCACTGGCGCGATACGGATGCGAGAGTGGAAGGACCTGTCGTCCAGCAACTGCAAGCTGCTTTTGTCGAAAGCTGGCGAGAAACGACGGGCGACCTGCTCGGCGATGATCTTTATTTTCCGCCGCTCGAGCCGAAGGGGAAAGTCGATGCGCAAATAGTCAAGAGCTCTCCATTCAGCGGAAGCTTCGAATCATACCTGCTTTTCCTCCTTGCCATTAGGTCGGCTCGAAAAAGCATTTACATCACGAACCCTTATTTTGTTCCGGACGAGCGGATGACTGAGGCGCTGCTGAAGGCCGTCGCGCGAGGGGTGCATGTAGTCTTGCTTACGCCGGGTAAAATCGATTGGGCGCTCGTCTATCGGGCTAGCCGCAGAGGATTCGGTCCTTTGTTGCGCGGAGGAACTGAAATTTATGAATACCAACCGGGGCTACTGCATGCTAAAACTATGGTGGTCGACGGCGTCTGGGCGACAGTGGGAACCACCAATCTCGATAACCGTTCCTTCGCCCTCAATGAAGAGGTCAACCTTGTTATGTATGATGCGGCGATTGCCAAACAGCTTGAAAGCGCTTTTCACCAGGATCTGCACTATTCAAAACGCTTGACTTACGACGATTGGAAGTCGCGTCCCTGGAGTGAAAAGCTTCTGGAGCTGTTTACGATTCCGTTAAAAGAACAACTATGAGTTTTCTCATCTTTTGGGTTCAGACCCTGTTCTGTTTTTGCACACGTTGCAGCTCGCGGACACGGACGGGCTCCCGCATATGCTGATCCGAAACAGAAATAAGCCGGGACTTTACCAACTTTGCAGAGATTTTTCTTCTCAGAACCATTGGCATTGGAATTGCTTGTCATATTGGCAGCAGGCTTGTCCCGCTTCCGCTTCACTTTGTCCCGCAAAGGCCTGTTGTGGGATTTTCCCAAGAACGTTTGGAAAACCCACATTAGATTTTCATTCGATGGAGGAACTGACGATGAGATCACTAAAGTATCAGGCGAAAGGAAAGAGAAACGCCGCGTGTGCAGTGGTACTGCTTTTTCTGCTCAGCCTCGCCCATGATACTTCGCTTCAGCGCGCAGAAGCCCAAGAGCGCAGCAAGCAGCCCGTTCAATCGTTACCTGATTTTGTCGAGCTGGCTGACAGCCTAGCGCCTATTGTCGTAAATATTTCCACGACTCAGAGCACGGCCGGCGGGCAACAAACTCCAAGCCCATTCGGAGGACCACAACCGTTCGGAGAAAATGACCCCTTCAACGAATTCTGGCGCAGGTTCTTTAACAACCCGCCGGGAATGCCTCAGAGGCCGTTTCCCCAAAGGGGTTTGGGATCCGGATTTATCATCGATCGCAAAGGATTGGTGGTGACCAACAACCATGTCGTTGAGAATGCGGAAAAAATCACGGTCAAACTTTCGGACGAAAGAGAATTCGAGGCCAAATTAGTCGGCCGAGACCCAAGAACAGACATTGCGGTCGTGCAGATTGCCGATGGAAAAGGTAATTTTCCGGAAGCTCCTTTGGGAGATTCAAGCCGCCTGGAAGTGGGCGAATGGGTGATCGCGATGGGAAGCCCCTTTGGGC
>JBOHVR010000822.1:0-6506 GCA_050735755.1 Binatia bacterium | reverse complement strand
CCTCAAGACCTTCGCCGACCAGGCTGTGATCGCGATCGAGAATGTCCGCCTGTTTCAGGAGCTGCAAGCCCGAAACCGCGATCTTATCGAAGCATTGGACCAGCAGACAGCGACCAGTGAAGTGTTGAAACTCATCAGCCGTTCGACATTTGATCTTCAGCCGGTGCTGGAGTCCCTTATCGAGAACGCCACTAAGATTTGTGGCGCAGAAAAGGGATATATTCACAGGCGCATTGGAGGTTCTTATCCCGCGCTCGCGTCTTTCGGCGCAACCGATGAGTTTAAGGATTTTATGGCGCGGCACCCGCCGCAGCTTGGCCGTGGAAGTCTGGTGGGCCGGGTCGTGGCTGAGCACCGCGCGGTTCACATGCACGATGTTTTGGCTGACCCGGAATACCGATTTCATGAGGCTCAGAAGATTGGCGGCTTTCGCACGGTGCTTGGTGTTCCTATGCTACGTGAAGGCGTACCAATCGGTGTGGTCGTCATCTGGCGAGAAGAGGTTCGGCCCTTCACCGAAAAGCAGATCGAGCTACTGACTACCTTTGCAGATCAGGCGGTGATTGCCATTGAAAACGTCCGGTTGCTTCAGGAGCTGCAGGCCCGCAATCAGGAACTTACGGAGTCCTTGGAACAGCAGACGGCGACCAGCGAGGTGCTCAACGTCATTGCGCGCTCACCGATTGAGCTGGAGCCGGTGTATCATGCGATCCTTTCCAACGTCACGCGCTTGTGCGAGGCCAACATCGCGGCGCTTTTCTTGTATGATGGCGAAGTCCTGAGTACGGCTGCGAGCTACGGCACCACGCGGGACTTTGCAGAGCATCTCGAGCGCAGCCGCCCACGCCCGAGCCGTGAAACCACGACTCGGTTGGCCGCATTGGAACGAAGGACAGTGCACGTACCCGATTTACTTTCTGATCCGGGGTTCTCACCGCAACCGCGAGAACTCTATGAGAAAGAGAACGTGCGCACTGTTTTGTCTGTCCCCATGCTGCGCGAAGAAAGACTAATCGGCGTTATCACGACGTGGCGCAGGGAGGCGCGGCCGTTTAGCGAAAAACAAGTAAGTCTTGTTAAAACCTTCGCCGATCAAGCCGTGATTGCCATTGCGAACGTCCGGCTATTTCAAGAGCTGCAAGCGCGTACTCGGGATCTTGCGCGATCGGTGGAGGAATTCAAGGCTCTGGGAGAGGTTGGCCAGGCCGTCAGCTCCACGCTTGATCTGGGGAAGGTGCTCACTACGATAGTTACACACGCCATCCAGCTCTCAGGCACTCAGGGTGGGGCCATTTACGAGTATGACGAGGCCTCTCAGGAGTTTCATCTAACCACTACACACCACCTGGAAAAAGACCTGATTGACGCGCTTCAGGAGCGGCCGATTCGGCTGGGCGAGGGTGCGATCGGGAAAGCTGCTGTTCTGCGGTCGCCAGTGCAAATTCCTGACGCGCTCAACGATCCGGAATATAGTCTTGAACGGCTTTGGACTGGGCTAGCACAGTTCGGCCATCGATCAATCCTTGCGGTGCCTCTGCTTCGCGAGCAACAGATCATCGGCGGCCTGGTGGTCTTAAGGAACGAGTCGGGTAGCTTTTCGCAAGAAGTGATTCAGCTCCTGCAAACCTTCGCTGCTCAGTCGGTCCTGGCGATCCAAAACGCGCGGCTGTTCCGCGAGATTGAGGACAAGAGCAGGGAACTTGAGGTCGCGAACCGCCATAAATCCGCATTTCTCGCGAATATGTCGCACGAGCTGCGCACGCCGCTCAATGCCATTATCGGCTTTTCTCAGGTCCTGCTCGACCCATGGATGAAGGTCGGCGAAGATGAACGGGTACAGTTCCTGACGGATATCTTTAACAGCGGGAAACACCTGCTCAATCTCATCAATGAGATTCTCGACCTCTCTAAAATCGAAGCCGGCAAAATGGAGCTGCAAATGGAACCGGCGTCGTTACAGGCTATTCTCGACGCGGTATGTAGTACAGTCCGACCCCTTGCGGCGGAGAAAACCATCAATCTTGACGTAGAAAGTAGCAGCATTCCGATACTCTACATGGATTCCGCGCGAATCAAACAGATCCTCCTCAACTTGGTGGGAAACGCGGTCAAGTTTACGCCCCGCGACGGACAGGTCTGGGTAAGAACGTCGCACGATAACGGGTTTGTCCGAATCGAGGTGGGCGACACGGGCCCCGGTATAGCCGCGGAAGACCACGAGCGAATCTTTCTTGAATTCCAGCAGGCCGGCAGCGACGTTGGGAAACCTGAAGGCACCGGTCTCGGACTTGCGCTGGCAAAGAAGTTCGTCGAGATGCACGGCGGAAGAATCTGGGTGGAGAGCGAACTCGGTAAAGGCAGCCGGTTTTTCTTCACGCTACCAGTACGAGAATTTTAGATTTTGGATTTTAGATTTCGGATTGGAGAAACACAGAGTGAACGAGGAGTTATTCAAAGCTAGAACAAGAAGGCTTGCGCTAGAGATCATAGGACTGGTTGAAACACTACCAAGAAACCGAGTGGCAGATGTAATTGGGAGACAGTTACTCCGTTCCGGCACCTCGATCGGCTCAAATTACCGGGCAGCATGCCGGGGGAAATCCAAGGCCGACGTTATTGCCAAGCTCGGTATTGTTGAGGAAGAAGCCGATGAGACCATGTACTGGCTCGATCTGCTGCTGGAAACGGATATGGCCGACGCGTCTCGGGTTAGGTTATTATTGAACGAAACAAACGAAATCCTTGCAATGACAGTCGCATCAATCAAAACACTACGCGGACAAAACGATTGATTCCGGTTTATTCCAAAATCCAAAATCTAAAATCCAAAATTGTATGGCTGCCAAGAAGATATTGCTGGTTGAAGATAATCCGGTCAATCGGCGCCTCGCGCAGTTCCTGCTGCGCTCGCAGGGTTACGAGGTACGCGAGGCGACCACGGCGCAGGAGGCTTTCGATATCTTGAAGACAGAACGACCCGATCTCATCGTGATGGACATTCAGCTTCCGGGAATGGATGGACTTGAGGCCACCAGGAAAATCAAAGAGCAACCGTCCACGGCCGATATCCCGGTCGTCGCAGTGACTTCCTACGCGATGAAGGGTGATCGAGAAAAAGCTCTGGCCGCTGGATGTGCCGGTTATGTGACGAAACCCATCGACAAAGACACATTCGTCCGAGAAGTGGCTTTGCATGTTGGCAACAAGCAGCAGGGAAACGAGTAATCGCACGGGAGGTGCTGGATGGAGATAAGCGGAGCACGTGTACTCGTTGTCGATGACGACGCCGCGTCGAGGCGCCTTGCTGAGGTTCGGCTTCGTGCTCTGGAATGCCAAGTGGCTACGGCTGCCGATGGCCAGGAGGCTATGGCTGCAATAAGGCACCAGACACCGGCTCTGGTCCTTTTGGATCTCCAGATGCCGCGCATGGGAGGAATGGATCTTCTGCGTAAGCTTCACGAGGAAGAGATCGACATCCCTGTCATTGTGATTACCGCGCATGGATCTATCGAAGCTGCGGTCGAAGCGATGAAGGAGGGAGCCTGCGATTTTCTCCCAAAACCGTTTGATCCCAAGCATCTCGAGATCGTAGTGCGCAAAGCTCTTCAGACGCAAGGGCTAAAGCGAGAATTGGAACTTTATTCTGAAGAAGCCGATCGGCGCTACCGTTTGGTGGTAGGCAAAAGCGAAAAAATGAGAGAAGCGGTTGAGGTTGCGAAGAAAGCAGCAGCGAGCAAGGCGACCGTCTTATTATTGGGCGAAAGCGGCACCGGCAAAGAAATTTTCGCCCGAGCTATTCACAACTGGAGCGAAAGAAAGGACCAGCCATTCGTCGCCATTAACTGTGTGGGACTGTCTAAGGAACTTTTGGAGAGTGAACTGTTTGGCCATGAAAAGGGAGCCTTCACGGGTGCGGATCAGCTCAAAAAAGGCAAGATGGAGTTGGCCAATGGCGGTAGCGTCTTCCTCGACGAAGCCGGAGACGTCTCACCCGAGCTTCAAACCAAGCTTCTCAGATTTCTTCAAGAGCGCGAGTTCGACCGTGTGGGCGGAACGAAACAGATTCGCGTAGATGTCAGGATCATCGCTGCCACGAATCGCGATCTTGCCGCCGCCGTAAAGGAAGGACACTTTCGTGAAGATCTCTACCACCGTCTCAATGTTGTCCCGATTGTTTTGCCTCCGTTGAGAGAAAGAAAGGACGATATCCCTGCGCTTGCGCAATACTTCCTCGACCGCTCGGCTCAAGAGACAAAAAAGAATTTTCGCGGAATCAGCGAAGAGGCGCTGGAAAAACTGTGCGGTTACGAGTGGTCAGGGAACGTACGCGAGTTGGCCAACGTTATTGAACGGGCCGTCGTCTTGGGCCAGGGCCCGAACGTAACTTCCCAGGACCTGCCGCCGCGAATCGTTGCGGGGCGGTCTGAAACGACTTCCGCTGGAATTTCTTATCGGGCTGCCATTGATGTGTACCGTCGTCAGTTGATCATGAGAGCGCTCGCCCAGACTCGAGGCAACCGCGCCGCAGCCGCCCGTGCGTTGGGCTTGCACGAGAAATATCTATTGCGAGTGTTGAAAGCGCTGCGGATCTAGTTCTCAACTAACTGAGCTTTATAAGGGGGCCCTTCGCAATAATTCAGCTTAAGGAAAACAACGCCATGAGGCCTTGGAACAGCGGACCTCCAGATCGACTTACCAGACCGTCTTCAAAAGCGGGCTTTCCCGTATCCTGCCATCTCGGGTCACGAGCATAAGCCCTTCCGCCCGTGCGGTCGCGCTGATCAGGCGATCCGCGGGATCGCTTGGAAAGTCGCTTGGAAACTGGGTAGACAGCACGGCGACGGCTGGACTGAGCTCCTTTACAACGACACCGCTTGTCTCAATGAGATCTGCCATCCAGGTTTCAGGGGTCCCGCGCGGTGACAATCGGCCCAGAGCGACCAGCATCGCAATTTCCCAGAGACTGATAGATGCAATCGCAAAGCCTCCGCTGGCGGCCGCACGTCTGATTGCAAATGTCGCTCGTCGAGATAGACGCTTTGGTTCCAGGCACATCCATAGAAAAACATGCGTATCCAGCAGGATCATCGGACCGCCTTCCAGGCTCGGGCTGGGACTACCGGCGCCTCAATGTCGCCGATGATCTCAGCAGTGCCGGCCATACAACCGAACACGTCCCGCTTTGGCTCGTCGGTGGGGACCAATTTAGCGACGGCAACCCCCCTTTTAGTAATGACCACCTCTTCGCGTCGCTGGCGAACCTCCTCCATAACTCGCAGGCAGCGCGTCTTAAACTCCCCGGCTGACATTGTCCTCATAGCCACCTCCTAAGGCCCATGGTCATATGATACTGACCACATGATTAGGAATCAAGAGATTAGCTTCGATGTTACTGGCGTTCTTGCCAGCCGATCATCAACCGCATTGGCTTGAGTGGTCATAGTCCATGTGCTCCATGAAGGCACCGCGGATCCAGCCAAAGAATCACTCAGAATGAGCTGCTAAACTTTGAAGCCGCTGCGCCAGATCGCGTCAGCGCTCGCAAGCTCGTCCGCCGATAGACGTAGATCCGACGCGGTGGCATTGGCGCGGATCTGATTGGCGTTGCGCGCGCCGGCGATAACCACGCTGACCGCATCAAAAGCCAGGCAATAGGCAATCGCGGCTTGCGCGAGCGTTCGGCCTGGCCGTTCGAGAAAGCGAAAGCTTTCAACTTTTGCCAATTCCTTAGCAAAGAGATCGCCTTCGAAGTTGCGCGCGCGCACATCCTCTCCCTCGAACTTGTTCTGATCTTCTGCCTTGAATTTCCCGCTGAGGAGGCTCCGGCGCAGCGGCGCGCGCGCGACCACGCCCACATTGGCCTCCCGGGCGTGCGGGAAGAAAACCTCTTTGGGCTTCTGCAGGATCAAGCTGAACTCGATCTGAACCGATTCAGATCTTCCGCCGTCTACCGCGGCCATTCCCTCCTCGACTGAGCCGATGGAGACACCGTAATGGCGAATTTTGCCTTCCTGTTTTCTTTTCTCGAGCAGCTCCCAGACCTCACCGCGTTGGATGACATCGAGCTTGGGATTGTGGAGCTGATAGAGATCAATATAGTCCGTTTGCAGGCGTTGGAGACTCTCATCCATAACGCGGGAGATGTAAGGAACGGAATAATTGTTTCCTCTAGGCCCGACCATGATGTTGCCGCCCTTGGTAGCAATAACGACCTTGTCGCGCTTTCCCTTCAGAGCCTTGCCCAGGAGCGTCTCTGAGTATCCGGCGCCATAGGCGTCCGAAGTGTCGATGAAGTTCACGCCGAGATCGAGCGCTGTGTCGATCGCGCTCAAGGATTCCTTGTCGTCCATCGGACCGAAATGGCCCGCATGAACCATCGTTCCCAATCCGATCTCGCTGACCTTTAAGCCCGTTCTTCCTAATGTTCTGTACTTCATATTCTACTCCCCCAAATTAGGATTTCCCTCGCCCGCTTGTAGGCGCCACCCTCACCTCTGTAAGCGGCA
>JBOHVR010000821.1:0-5359 GCA_050735755.1 Binatia bacterium | reverse complement strand
CGGTAAGGCTAACTTACCTGAGGCGCCGCCGTCAAGCATGATGGGTCTCCCAAGCCGACGATCAAAGATGGAGGATTGGAGATAGCGAGATGCCGGAAAAAGATCGCAAACATGGCTGCGGTCAATGTCAGTCAAACCGCCTGCAGTGGGTTCATTCGGTTGACAGTCGCACGGCGTTTGCTATTTAGTGCGGCTGAATTTGTGCCGTACCAAAACTATCGAGGGTGCACGTATGAGCGATCCAAAATCCGAACAGTGGATGACGATTTCCGAAATTGTGCGCGCGGCGCGCGCAAAGCTGCCGCAGCACCTTTGGGACCATTCCTCGGCCGGCGTTGAAACCGAAACGACGTTGCGTCGCAATCGCAGCGCCTTCGAGCACATCGCGTTTCGGCCTCGAGTGCTTCGAGGCGTAAGCCACACCGACACTTCAACTGTCTTTCTCGGACAACGCTTGGCTTTGCCCGTCATGCTGGCTCCGGTTGGGACGATTCTGTGTTATCATCCAGACGGCGCTCTTGCCTGTGCACGCGCGGCCGCGCATGCCGGCACCGCGACTTTCGTCGCGATGTCCTCGTCTCCCGGCATGGAGATCGTCCGCGCCAACGCCCTCGGGCCCCTTATCTTCCAGATCTACGTCCGCGGCGACAGAGAGTGGCTTAAGCATCTCGTCCAGCGCGCGGAAAGGGCCGGTTTTGCCGGGATCTGTCTCACAATCGACAATCCCGAAACCGGCCGACGGGAACGCGACCTCATTAACCGATTTGATGCTCACCTCGACCTTCCAAAGCCGAACTTGGAAGGTCTCCCCGCGTTTAATCGAGAAGCGAGCCAGCGCTTCAAGCAGGATTTCAGTTGGGACGAAGTCGCCTGGCTGCGCGAGCAGACGCGTCTGCCGCTTATTCTCAAGGGAATTCTCAGCCCAGAAGACGCCGGGCTGGCAACCCAACACGGCGTGAACGTCGTCTATATCTCCAACCATGGTGGCCGAGAGCTGGACCACGCGCCCGCAACCATGGATGTTTTGCCGGAAGTTGCCAAGGTTGTTCAAGACAAGGCTGAAATCATCATCGATAGCGGTTTCATGCGCGGCAGCGATGTCGTCAAAGCCCTTGCCCTGGGAGCGCGCGCCGTCCTTATCGGGAAGTTAATGACCTGGAGCCTGGCGGCAGGCGGCGAAGCCGGCCTCGAGCGGGCGCTACAGATCTTACAAACCGAAATTCGCGTTGCGATGGGCAACATCGGCGTACCCACGGTTGCCGACATCGGACCTCATTGCATTCGCCCTTCTTATCCTCCCGCGCCCATGCCGTGGCCGATCAGCTGAATCTGAAACCCGCCGCGGCTCCTGCGGAACGGTAAAAGCTCGGCGCGTTAGATCCCAGTACGGGCTTCCGGTCTCCCTTCCGGGGTTTGCTTTTGTTTCCTGTGCGAGCTAATCGAGGTCTACCGCGAAAGGAAAACCTATTATGGCCGAAATGAGTGTTATGAAGAATTTCACGGGAGTACAAGGAGATATTCGGAAGATGACCCGGCAAAGGCATTATCCAAAAGAGATTCGCTAATGATCGCTCAGGAGGAATATTTATGGCTAGGATCAAGCACATCGCTATCAGGACAACGGATCCGGAAGGGACATCAGCCTTCTACAGGGAAGTCTTTGGGCTAAAGCAGGTCGGGCTAGGCCGCAGCGGAGTCTATCTGTCCGATGGTCACATCAATGTGGCCATACTTAGGAGCAGGCCCGAGAAAGAGGCGGGAAACGGAAAAATCGGCATCGAACATTTTGGCTTTCAGGTAGACGATGTCGACGAAACCCTCTCCAAGCTGGGCCGTTTTGGTGGAGCTCCTCTAACCGAGCGCGTGGATGTAACTCCCGCAGATGCTTCGGACGCGCAGTTCTACTATGAGATCAAGTGTTTGGGACCTGATAACCAAATTATTGATATATCTGGTTCTGGCTGGGTAGTAAGCGACTAACGTTCAACCTCTATCGGAGCTCTTTCGGACGATTCTGGCCCTCTCCCATGAGGGGTGTGTCGTAAGTCCGTTCATGGTTCGACAGGCTCACCACGAACGGACGACGGCCCGCACAGATTCAATGACCTCGCAGTTCGGCTTGTCATCGTTAACGAACTCGCCAAGAGTTTGTTACTTATGCAAGAGCAAATCGCTTTTCGATCCGACGGCTAAAGTTATCCGGCATGGTACAGCTGCCGGAAGATCTGCGTCCCGGCGAGCGCAGGCCGGCCTTTTTTGGTACTTCACGGCTTCGGCGGCAACAAAAGCGGCCACGGCCAGACCGTAATGGCCGAGCAGTTGACTCAGTGGGGTTATGTTACCATGCGCTTCGATTTCAGAGGCTGCGGCGAGAGCGAAGGCGAGCACGGACGCATTCTCTGTCTCGATCAACCAGGAAAATCCCCGCGTGACCCACCTCGTGTCCGGCCTCGGCAGACAGTGGCGCGACAAAGGTGGCGCGCCGTCAACGGCGTGTTTCTCCAGGCGATTGCCGTTGAAGAGTTCCAACCGATGGATCAGTTTTTAGACAAAGTCAACGAATTCGTTTCACTCATTAAGTCCGTCCAGCGCGCGCCCGGACATGAAGAGATCTTTCTCCCGGGCGAGAGGGCACGGCGCAGAGAAGCGAAACAGCTCAAGGAAGGCATAGACGTTGACCAGACAACGTGGACGCAATTGAAAGAATTGGCAACTGAATTTGCGGTTACCTTGCCAAATCTTGTTTAGTGTGGTGTTTCTGAAATTCGTGGCGTATTCGTAATGAGCAAAGGAGGAAAAGAGATGGCTGAGTATGATTCAATAGAGATTCGCGGCTTTTACCGCTCCCACTCCCACCTGCCCATCTGGGAGGTTTTGGAAAAAGCCGGTATCTGGGAAAAGATCGGCATCAAAATGAGTGGAATGGAGTACTGCGCCAGTCCACCCGAGGCTGAGGGGGCGTTGTTCGACGGCAAGATCGATTTCATCTCCGGCAATCACATCACCCCCTATGCGCTTGTCGCCAAAGGCAGCCCGATCGTTTGCATCGCCTCGCCGAGCAACAGCGTCCGGGACAAGATCGTGTCGCGCGAGCCCATCCGCTCCGTAACGGAGCTGCGCGGCCGGAAGATTGCGGACCTATCTCTTGAAGGAAGAGTAGCCGGCTTCAATCATCTGCGCGGCAATCACATGATTTATCTGCTGCGCGCGGGCGTGGGTTTAGACGAGGTGAAATGGGTGGAGCTGGGAGAAGACGCGACACAAGAATTTCGCAAGGCCCAACTCGACGCGCTTCAGTCCGGAAGAGCCGACGCGGCCTTCATTACCGGGGGGACGCAAACATACGAGGAGGCGGGGCTTCATGTTTTCGAGCCGGATTCTCTTCCCATGATCAACGGGCCGACCGTGACCACGTCTGTGAGTACCTTGAAGCGCAAAGATCGCCTGGGCGAGAGGTTCGTCAAAGCCATGGTTCTGGGAATTCACTACTCGCGCACCCATCGTGAAGAGGCCGAGCGGATTCTGGATGGATTAAGAAAGAGAGTGCCCGAGGCGAGGTCTGTCAGCTACAACAGCCTGGCCAGGATACCGGTAAAGCCTTATCCTTTGCCTGAAGCGGTCATAAACGCCTACAAGCTCTGTTTGATGAAGGCGCGCGAGGCCGAAGAGGTCAGCCCGCTCAAGCTCTGGGATGTCCGCTATCTCAGAGAACTGGATGATAGCGGGTTTATCAGCCAACTGTACGCCTGAAATGCGAGCGTCAGGGAGGTGCGATTATGCTTGAAATCGGCGGCAAGAAGATACCGGCCACCGTGGCGGAAATCGTTGATCCGAAACGCACGGCATTGCTCCTGTGGGATATGGAGTACGCGATTGGGCCCAACGCTTTTAACTACAAAGATATCCTCCCGAAGCTGAAGGAGCTATCCGCCCTGGCGCGCCAGGTCGGCGTGCCCGTCTTTTATTCGGTCCAGACCGGATTCGATCTGGTGAAGGAGGAAGCCGGAGTTTGGGTGCGGGTGAGGATGAAGCGGGCGAAGGCCGCGGACCCGAGCCAGCTCCTGAGCGAAAAAGAAGATCCCAAGGGAACAGAGATCGTCGATGAGCTTAAACCGCAGCCTCAAGATATCGTTTTTCACAAGCGCCGGCCGGATGGGTTTGTCGGAACGGACTTCGATCTAATGCTGCGAAGTAACCGGATCGAAAGCATTGTGATCGGAGGCGTCGCCACCGAGGGCGGTATTGAAGGCACAGCGCGTACCGGCCGCAACCTGGGCTTTGACATGGTAATTCTGAAAGATGGCGTCGGGTCACGAAACCGTGAGCTGCACGAGATGGCCTTGAGACTGATGGAGCAAACCCACTTCGATATGGCTACGGCGAGCGAGATTGCAGAGATCTGGCGGCGAAAATGAGCGCCGGCTAATTGGTCCGGCAGGTTAACGCCCCAGCAAGGGAGCACTGCCGGAGATTGTTTTAAAAAGCTCCACGACTTGGGACCCCGCGGCAGTTCCTCGCGTTTAGTCACCCTTCAGGATTCCGTGCGCATTGAATTATAGCCCGCTATGGCAGGGCGAAAATATACTTCGTAGCCCGGTCAAAAGTGGTACAAGGTCATCGTCTTTGTTTCCTGAGTGGGACAGGAATCCATGCATCGCCCGCTGTTTTTGCCGGCAACGGAATGTATTCGGAGCTGACATAAGAACACCGTGTTTTCTTCTTTAACGCGCGTAAATTCCGTAATGGTTCTTGGATCTTGCACGACCTGATAACAAGCGCTTCGACTCCATCATTCCTCCGCTTGCAAGGCTCATCCTGCCGTCTTCCCATACCTGGCACATGTGTTGCTGCTTAAATGTACGAGAGGAAACTCAGAGACTACAATCAAAACCATAATTTCACTATGCGGAGGCAAGGAGATGATATCCCAGGATCCGGTAACCAGCCTGCAGCCAGGACGTGAGCCAAAAACACCACAAAACGGAGGCGCTTCTGACGAGACGAAGAACGCACTGACCGGATTGTCGCAGCAGATAGCGCTTCATATCGCGCCGGAAGAAATCAATGGGGAAAAACAAAGAGCGAAATATAAGAGCGTCCCCGAGGACTGGAGAGCCATTCCACCCGGCAGGTTTACCAATGCTATCGGACATCTCGAAGCGGTGCTGCTGGACATCACGGTCGACCGCGCCGTGACTTCCAATGTCTTCGACTGGAAACCCACAATGCCAACGTTACAGATTTGGACCGATCACCTGAGAGCGGCGCTAAAAGCGCTGACGAAGTAGGCAGGGACTCACTGATGTTGGACCAAGCGCGTTGAGTTTGTCGCGAATGTTTTAGCACCACTGGTTAAACG
>JBOHVR010000820.1:0-7445 GCA_050735755.1 Binatia bacterium | reverse complement strand
CACTCATGTGGGAGACGAAAGTGTCCTGCGTTCGATTGCCGATGACGTGCGCGAGCTGTGCACGAGATTTCCGGTTTATCCACACCGGCTGCGCGGGGGATGAAACAGCCCCGCTTCGGGTTTCGCGTCTTGAGTTTTGAAGTCGCCAGCCGCAACGCAAACTGAGGCTTAATGTCATGAAGTGCCCATTCTGTCATCAGACCGAGAACCGGGTCATAGATTCCCGCCTCAATCGAGACAGCAACATGATTCGCCGCCGCCGTCAGTGCTCTAAATGCCGGCGCCGGTTTACCACGTATGAACGTATTGAGGAGACCATGCCTCTGGTCATCAAGAAGGACGGCCGGCGGGAAAGCTACGATCGCCTGAAGGTTATCAGCGGGCTGCGCCGGGCCTGCGAAAAGCGCCCCGTGAGCGTTAACACTATTGAGGCCATTGCCGATCGCATCGAGCGCAGCATCCAGGAACGCGGGGAAAAGGAGATCGCCAGCTCCGTGATCGGCGAGTCGGCGATGCGCGAGCTTCACGATATTGATCAAGTCGCCTATGTCCGTTTCGCGTCGGTTTATCGCTCTTTTAAGGACATCAATGAATTCATGGAAGAGCTGGAGGAGCTGCTGAAGGAGCGCAAAGGGTTGCCCTCGGCGCGAAGCGGTTCCCGCAAGGCGGAAAAGGAACAGGAGAGCCGGTTGCCTTGACGCCGGGCCAGGTCGATGAACGGTACATGCGTATCGCCTTGCGCTGGGCGCGCCGCGGCGCCGGTCGAACGAGCCCAAACCCGATGGTCGGCGCGATTTTGGTGCGCGGCGGCGAAGTCATTGCCGCAGGCTATCATCGTCGCGCGGGCGAAGATCACGCCGAAATCGTCGCCTTAAAGAGGGCCGGCGCGCGCGCGCGCGGAGCCACGCTCTATCTCAATCTCGAACCTTGCGATCACGTGGGGAGAACTCCTCCCTGCACCCCATCGCTGATCAACTCCGGCGTACGAAAAGTTGTGGTGGGAATGATCGACCCTAACCCGCAGGTGTCGGGACGAGGCATCCGGAGGTTGCGTCAAGCCGGCATCAAAGTGGAAGTCGGCGTGCTCGAAGCCGAGTGCCGCACAATAAACCTATCTTTCATCAAGTATATCACCAAGAAAATTCCTTTCGTCACTCTAAAGTTGGCCGCCTCTCTCGACGGGAAAATCGCCACTTGCACCGGCAACTCCCAATGGATCACGGGGAAAAAAGCGCGGGAATTCGTTCATCGGCTGCGCAACGAGGTCGATGCTGTGCTGGTCGGCGTGGAGACGGTGATTGCCGATAACCCGCGCCTGACCTGTCGCGTCCGCGGAGGTCGTGACCCGTGGCGCGTCATTCTCGATGGACATCTGCGGATGCCTTTGACGGCGCGTTTGTTGCAACAGCCGGCTCGCGGCAAGACGATCGTGGTCACCGGCGCGACAGCTTCTGCAAAGGGAATCAGCGCGCTCAAGCGGCGCGGGGCGCAGGTGTGGGCGTTGCCTCTGCGCGACGGTGACGTGCCGTGGAAGCCGTTGCTCACCCGTCTGGCTCAGATCGGAGTGATGAGCGTGATGATCGAAGGCGGAGCCGTAACCGCGACAAAAGCGCTTGCGGGCAAAGTCGTGGACAGAATTTGTTTCTTTTATGCTCCGAAAATCATCGGCGGGGACGGAAAGTCTATGATCGGCTCGTTGGGTATTACGAAAGTTGCTTCCGCTCTGAAGGTAAGAGGTGCAGAGATAACAAAGCTGGGGAAGGATTTTTTGCTGTCCGCCTATCTTCAGTCGAGTTGAGCTCGATCGAGCGCAGGTGCATGTTTACAGGTCTGATCGAAGATGTGGGTCGCGTGCGCAGCTGGGAAAAGCGGAAAGATTCCGGCCGCCTGGCGTTGGAGACCCGTCTGGCGCTGAAAAACATGGCGCTGGGTTCCAGTGTCGCTGTCAACGGCGCTTGCCTGACGGTTGTGAGCAAAGCGCGCGGTTGCTTTGCGGTTGATGTCTCGCCGGAGACGTTGCGGCGGACCAACTTGCAGCAAGTTAAGCGCGGAGGTCTCGTCAATTTGGAGAGACCGCTGCGACTCGGAGAGCGGCTGGGAGGCCACCTGGTTACGGCGCATGTGGATGGGCTTGGAAAACTCGTCAGCGTCCGCCGTGCGGGGCAGTTTCTCTCATTGCAGTTCAAGGTTCCGGTTTCACTGGCACGTTTAATCGTGCCTAAGGGTTCTGTAGCCGTCGATGGCATCAGTTTAACGGTGAATGAATGTCGGGACGAGCGATTTTCGGTGATGATCATTCCTTTCACCTTCCAACACACTAATTTGCACCGCCGCAAGCTTGGTGATAAAGTCAACATCGAGACGGATATTATTGGAAAGTACGTCAACCAACTCCTGGCCCCTAGACGAATCCGATAGGCGTCAAGCGGTTTCCCGAGGCGCCCGCCAGTTAGGTGAGAATCGACAGTGCCTGTCGCATCCATTGAAGAGATTGTAGAAGATCTCCGTCGTGGCCGGACCATCGTCCTGGTGGACGAAGAGGAATCCAGCAGCGAGGGATTCCTCTGCGCGGCGGCAGAAAAGATCACCCCCGAAACGATCAATTTCATGATGCTCCAAGGGCGCGGCTTGATTTATCTCGCCTTGAACGAAGAAAAGAGCACCCAACTGGGGATCCCGGCGATGATACAGGAGAGCAGCTCGTCGGTGGCGCATCGTGTGGGCGTTCCGATTGCGGCGCGCGCTCACGCCGGCATAGCCGTTTCGGCATTGGGGCGCGCGGAAACGATCAGAACCGCGCTGAGGCGAGATGCGAAGCCTGGAGATCTGATGGTTCCGGGCCATGTTTTTCCCGTTGAAGCACGCAATGGAGGCGTCCTGGTGCGCTCCGGGCACGTGGAGGCAGCCGTCGATTTAACGGGGTTGGCGGGTCTTCAACCTGGAGGCGTGCTCTGTCAGATTCTATGCGATGACGGCTCGATAGCCCTGCTGCCCGACTTGGAGGAGTTTTCGCTCCGCCACGGTCTTAAGACGGGGGCGATCGCCGACCTCATCGCGTTTCGCCTGCGCAGCGAGTGTCTGGTGCAGCGCGCTAGGGAAATTCCCTTTCCAACCCAACCCTGGGGAAATTTCAAGGCGATTGTCTACCACAACAATGTGGATGCCTATGAACATATGGCTCTGCTCAAGGGCGAAATCGCGCCCGGGGATAGGGTGCTCGTGCGCATGCATTCCGAGTGTCTGACCGGCGATGTCTTCGGCTCGGAGCGTTGCGACTGCGGCGATCAGATTCGTCTTTCCCTCGATCTGATCAACCGAGAAGGAAAGGGTGTGCTGGTTTATATGCATCAGGAAGGCCGAGGTATCGGACTGACCAATAAGATCAAAGCCTACGCGCTGCAAGACCAAGGGCTCGACACCGTCGAGGCGAATCTCGAGTTGGGTTTCAAAGACGACCTTAGGCATTACGGCATTGGAGCCCAGATCCTGCGCGATTTGGGAATCCAAGAACTGCGCTTGCTGACGAACAATCCCGCCAAAATCGTTGGCCTTCAGGGGTATGGACTGCGCGTGGTCGAGCGCGTTCCACTGGAAGTTCAGCCGCATAAGAGTAATATCAACTATTTGCGGACCAAGCAGGAAAAACTGGGCCATCTTTTCTCCCAGCTCGCAGCCAGAACGGAAAAATAGAGCTGCTCTTCGGACGTATCGTGGCAAGAGTGATTGAGGGAAAGCTCGATGCCCGCGGCTTGAGGTTTGGCATCATCGTGAGCCGGTTCAACACGGTCGTGACGGAACGGCTCTTGGAAGGCGCGTTGGATGCATTAAAACGGCACGGCGGCGTGGAAAAAAGCATCGATGTCTTGCGCGTGCCGGGATGTTTTGAGATCCCGCTTTTTGCCCGCAAGATGGCGTCCAGCGGAAAATACGATGCGCTCATTTGCCTGGGGGCCGTGGTTCGCGGTGAGACGGCTCATTTTGAGCACATCGCAACTGAGGTCACACGCGGGATCGGTTCCGCGATGGGGGAATTGAAGGTCCCAATCGCTTTCGGCGTTTTGACGACTTACAACATGGAGCAGGCGTTGCAACGAGCGGGATCGGAGATGGAGAATAAAGGTTTCGAAGCCGCGCTGGTGGCAATCGAGACGGCCAACCTGTATCGGGTGAGCCTGTGAATTCTGCCGGGTTCCGGGGGTTGGATCATCGCTTGCGACCGCAAGAAAACGCTCGATTCAAGCCAGCGG
The DNA here is from genome assembly GCA_050735755.1 of Binatia bacterium. Lineage (GTDB taxonomy): Bacteria > Desulfobacterota > Binatia > UBA9968 > UBA9968 > DATMAM01. Next base: position 3,198 of record JBOHVR010000820.1, on the reverse strand, counting down.
CGCATTGTTAGTACTCCAGTCTCTCAGCGATGGGGATCAGACGCAAAGGCAGAGAGCTTGCCATGCAGGTTCTTTACCAGGCCGAAATGAAAGCTGACGTTTCGGCCGCAGCGCTCGAGTTGGCTCTCAGTCAAATCACCGGGAGCGCGAAGGCAAAGGAGTTCGCCCGGCGGTTAGTCTTTGGAGTCGTGAGCCACCAGGAGAAAATCAACGGCGTCATCGAAAGCTCGTCGGAGAACTGGCGGCTCGAACGCATGGCCAAGGTTGATCTGATCATCCTCCAAGTCGCTACCTACGAGCTTCTGTATTGCCCTGATATCCCGATGAATGTGAGCATTGATGAGGCCCTTGAGGTGGGGAAAAGATACGGCACAGAGGATTCCCCGCCGTTTATCAACGGGATCTTGGACCAAGTGGCGCAATGTGCCGGACTTAAGTGACCCTCACAGAGACCCGCGAAATGGAAGAGAAGTATCAGGCGAGTAGAATCGAGGAAAAGTGGCAGCGACTTTGGGAAGATCACCAAAGCTTTCGCCCTGTGGAGGTTTCAACCTGCCCTAAGTATTACGTGCTTGAGATGTTTCCTTATCCGTCGGGACGCATTCATATGGGTCACGTCCGCAACTACTCGATCGGCGACGTGGTTGCGCGGTACAGGCGAATGAAGGGCTTCAGCGTGCTCCATCCGATGGGTTGGGACGCTTTTGGTCTCCCCGCGGAGAACGCCGCCATTGAGCGGGAGGTGCATCCACGGGTCTGGACCGAAGAAAACATCCGCTACATGAAAGACCAGTTGAAACGAATGGGGTTTTCCTATGACTGGGAACGGGAACTGGCGACTTGTGAAGCGGAATATTATCGCTGGAACCAATGGATTTTCTTGCGGCTCTTCGAGAGGGGGCTCGCTTACAAGAAAAAGGCTTTGGTAAACTGGTGTCCCTCCTGCGAAACCGTTCTTGCCAACGAGCAGGTGATTGAAGGAGCGTGCTGGCGCTGCGACACGCAAGTGACGCAGAAAGAACTGGAGCAATGGTTTTTTCGTATCACCGCGTATGCGGACGAGCTATTAGCGGATTTGCATCGGCTGGAGGGGTGGCCGGAGAAAGTGGCCACGATGCAACGACACTGGATCGGGAAATCCGTCGGTGCCGAAATTCTTTTCCCTCTGGCCGAAAAAGATGCTGCGCTCCGCGTTTTTACAACGCGCCAGGATACGGTCTATGGCGCGACCTTCGTCTCCTTGGCGGTTGAGCACCCTTTAGCATTGGAGCTTTGCCGTGGGAGCGCGGAGGAAAAAGCTGTGCATGAGTTCGTGGAGCGGGTCAGCAAAGCCGGGCAAGCGCGCAGAAGCGAGGATCCCGCCGAGAAGGAGGGCGTTTTTACTGGAGGGTATTGCAAGAATCCGTTCACGGGGCAGAACATTCCCATTTATCTCGGGAATTTTGTCTTGATGGAGTACGGGACCGGCGCAGTGATGGCGGTGCCAGCGCACGATCAGCGCGATTTTGAATTTGCGCGGAAGTATCGCCTGCCGATTCGGGTCGTGATTCAAGCCAAAGAAGGACGGGTCAGGCCCGAAGAGATGACCGAAGCATTTGTCGATGACGGAGTGATGGTTGACAGCGGTCCCTTCTCAGGTCTCTCGAGCGGAGACGGAAGAGAAAAGATCGCTCTCTACCTTGAAGAAAAAGGCTGGGGGAAAAAGGAAGTTCGCTATCGCTTGCGCGACTGGGGCATTTCCCGGCAGCGCTACTGGGGCACCCCGATCCCGATCCTATACTGCAAGAAGTGCGGCATGGTTCCGGTTCCCGAGACGAGCCTTCCCGTCAAACTCCCGGACGACGTTCCTCTTACCGGTAGGGGCGGGTCTCCGCTGCTCGAAAACAAAGACTTTCTGAAGGTAGCGTGTCCGCAGTGCGGCGGCGTGGCCCGCCGCGAGACGGATACCATGGATACTTTTGTAGATTCCTCGTGGTATTTCTTCCGCTACACATCGCCGCAATTTGACCAAGCTCCATTCGACTCCGGGAAAGCCGGTTACTGGATGCCAGTAGACCAATATATCGGTGGAGTGGAGCACGCGGTGCTTCACCTTCTTTACGCGCGCTTCTTCACCAAAGCGCTGAGGGATTTGGGGCTTGCCGCGGTAAACGAGCCTTTCACGAATCTTCTCACCCAGGGGATGGTTTGTAAGGAGACCTACCGGTGTGAAGAACATGGATGGCTCTTCCCGGGAGATTTGATCGGCTCCGATAAAGAAGGCCGGCGACGCTGTCCTCACTGCCATCGACCCGTCGAAACAGGGCGCGTGGAAAAGATGTCCAAGTCGAAGAAGAACATCATAGACCCGGAGGAGCTGATCGCAAATTACGGGGCGGATACCGCGCGTCTCTTTGTGCTATTTGCGGCGCCTCCCGAAAAGGACCTCGAGTGGAGCGATCAAGGCGTTGAGGGAGCGTACCGGTTCCTCAGCCGGCTCTGGCGTTTTGTAGAGCAGAATCAGGAAGCCCTTCTTTCGGCAATGCCCGATATCGTTTTGAAAGGACACGAGTTGCGCCCGGAGCTGCTCCGGTTGCGCCGGTTAATCCACCTGACGATCAGGAAAGTCACGAACGATATTGAAGAGAGGTTTCACTTCAATACCGCGATCGCGGCGATCATGGAGCTTCTGAACGCTCTCGGGTCCAGCGCGTCTACAGTGATTACAACAGCGGATGGAAAGGCATTACTCAAAGGCGGCGTAGAAACCGTGGTCCGGCTCCTCTATCCGTTTGTCCCGCATGTCGCGAGCGAGCTTTGGGAGTGTCTGGGACACAGTGAGGGGCTGGAGAGCGTTGCTTGGCCGGCCTATGTCCAAGAGGCCCTCGAAGAACAGGAGCTCAAGATTGTGGTGCAGGTAAACGGCAAGGTGCGGGGCCGGATTTCTGTCCCGGCGGATGCGAGCGCCGCTGTGGTCGAAACCCAAGCATTAGCGGACCCTAGGGTGCGCGGATTTATCCAGGCGCGAGCCATTCGGCGCGTCGTCCAGGTTCCGCGCCGGCTCGTCAATATTGTTGTGGAAGAATAAACGCGAATGGATAGCAGAATAATATTCGGATTAAGGATGCCTGTCAGATGGCTCATGGTTAGCTGCCTGATTCTGGTCAACACGAGCTGCGGTTACGAGTTTACGCGCAAGGACGGCGGTCTTCTCAAAGG
>JBOHVR010000819.1:0-3920 GCA_050735755.1 Binatia bacterium | reverse complement strand
GTTTATTCGTGGTTCTGAATCGGATCACGTTCTCGTCCTCATTGACGGCGTGGAAGCCAACAGCACAACTACCGGCGCATTCGATTTTGCACATCTCACCACCGAAAATGTCGAGCGGATCGAGATTCTGCGAGGATCGGGAGGAACGCTGTACGGCTCGCAGGCGATTGGCGGAGTAATCCACATCATCACTAAAGCAGGAAAGGGTAGACCCGAGATCACCGTCTCCGGCGAGGGCGGAAATGGCCATACGCACCGCCAAGTCTTTGCCCTGCGTGGCGGGACTGAGAAGCTGGGCTACTCTTTTGCGGGTTCGCGATTGGAGACCGATGGGTTTCGTCCCTTCAATGACGACTATCAAAATCTCGCTGCGTCGAACCGTCTGGATTTCCGACCAACGGACAGCACAGTGCTACGGGGAGTTTTCCACTTCCGCAAAACCGATGTTGGCCTTTTTAGCAACAACAATTTTCTGGGCATACCCGATCCGAACGCCCGGGAAAACGTCACCGACTATCTGGCGAAGTTCGACTGGGAGCAGCGCTTGAATCGGTCTTGGGATTATCGACTCACCGGCTCCTTCTTCAACCAGTATGACAAGTTCAGCGATGACCCAGAGCCCAGCTCGTTCGACGTCCGAAGACACAATCGCTTTCGCGCGAGAGCCCTAACTGGAGAATTCCAAACAAACTACCGCTGGCAAGAATGGAGCACGACGACCTTCGGCTTTGAATACAAGAGCAGGCAGGCAAGAACGGATACCATTCGAGAGCGGCAAGGAAATTTGGCTTACTATCTCCAGCAGCAGCTGAGCTTTCTTGGCGAACGACTCTTTTTGGTGGGGGGCGTGAGACTCGACGACCACGAAGTTTTCGGGACGGAATGGAGTCCTTCAGCCTCGGCTGCCTATGTGATTCCCGAGAGCGGGACCAAATTTAAGTTTGGTTACGCAGAAGGATTCAAAGCCCCAACGATGAATGAGCTCTTCTTTCCCGGCTTTGGCAATCCCAATCTTGGCCCGGAAACAAGTTGGGAGGCCAATATGGGAATCGAACAAAAGTTTCTCCGGCTATTCCTCGTGGGCGTGACTTACTTTCATCGTGAGGTGAAAGATCTGATCGAATTTGCCCCTCCTACCTTTCAGGCACGGAATTTGGGAAAGGTCCAGCTAGATGGAATCGAGGTCTTCGGCGATTTTAATCTGGGTCGCGGTCTCTCCGGGCGGACCGCATACACCTTCCTAAATAGTCAAACCTCCACTGGAAGTTTGCTCCGCCGCCCGAAGCACCGCGGTAATGTTCAGCTCACCTACCAGCAGGATTCCTTCCACATCAATTTCAACGCCAGCTTGGTTGGAAAAAGGGATGACATCGGGGTGCTGACCGGAGCAACTGTCAAGGAGGCCGGCTACGTCAAGCTTGATCTTGCGTCCTCCTGGACCTTGCCTTGGCAGTTCGCTGGAGTGAGAGACCTGTCTCTGTTCGGTAAGGTCGAAAATTTACTCGATAGAAAATACGAAGAAGCGGACGGTTTTCGCGCGCGTCCTCTCAATTTCTTGATCGGCATTCGCGCTGTCTTGCAGATCGATAAACAAGGAGGTGCACGATGAAATCGATACGGATCACTATGAGCGCCAGTTTTCTCTTGGCCGTCTTCCTGTTGCTCGGCGGGTGCCAGCCTGGCGACCCATCTGTCGCGGTGACGGTGGCGGTTGATTTCGGACCGGCGAATCGGACGGCACTTGAAAAGACAGTTGCCGTTCCGGAAAGAAGCACCGTCTTTGAAGCGCTGCGCAGCGCATTCCCTGTGGTCACTTCAGGAAGGTGAGCTATCCAGCATTTTGTGGAAGAGATTGGCGGCGTCAGGAGCGATCCTCTGAAAAACCGCTGGTGGTACTTTGAAGTGAACGGCTATCGCTCCAATGTCGCGGCCGAGAGGTATCGGGTGCGCAGCGGAGACAGAATCAGATGGCTTTACGTCTCGACGCCGAAGTCCTCTTCCACAAAGCCTTTGCCGGGCGCAAGGGGAAAACCTGATGTCTGAATCATTTCTTGATGGGGCGTGGCCCCGGAATCGAGAAGTTCCTGTTTGTTAAGAGATTCGCACGGAAAGGAGGCACTTCGATGCCTGGTTTTTTGATGATCAGCGTGCATCTTCACTTCGGTTCGAATCCAGTTTTTGCCGCGGGATTTGTCGAGCAGTGCCGAACTTTTCCACTCGCGCGACCGTGGATCAGATGAAGAAAGTGTTATTGGTCACGGGAGGCGCGCGCTCGGGAAAGAGCGCCTATGCGGAGAAGCGAGCCTTGGCTCTCGGTTCTCGTTTGCTTTACGTAGCCACCGCACAACGGATCGATGCAGAAATGGCGCGGCGCATCGAGGAGCATCGCAAGAGACGGGCCCATGCCTGGCAAACCATCGAAGAGCCTTTGGAGGTTCCGGGAGTTCTGCAACGCCGCCGCGATCCGCTGGATTGTGTGCTCATCGACTGCGTTACTGTTTGGTTGAGCAATCTCCTGCTCGAAAGAGGCGAAGCCGGCGTCCAGCACGAAGTGGAAACACTTGAAAACTGGGTCGCCCGCATTCCCACCTCGCTGATTTTCGTCACCAATGAGGTCGGTTCGGGCATCGTCCCGGATAATCCATTGGCACGCCAATTCAGCGACCTTGCCGGTCGCGCAAACCAGCGATTAGCAGAATTGGCAAACGAAGTCGTTCTGATGGTGTCGGGAATTCCGCTAACGATCAAGCCGGCGGGGCAAACGTGCGCTTAGATCAAGCTCTCGAGAGGATCACGCCCGTTGACCGCTCGTTGGAGCCCGAGGTGAGAGCATCTCTCGACAGACTTACGAAGCCGCCGGGGAGCCTGGGCAGGTTGGAGGAGCTTGCCCTGCGGATCGCCTGCATTCAGCAGCAAAATCCTCCCCGGTTAGGACCTAAGCTTCTATTCGTTTTTGCAGCGGATCATGGAATTTCCGAAGAAGGCGTCAGCGCCTACCCCAAATCGGTCACGGCTCAAATGACATACAACTTCCTAAGCGGGGGCGCTGGCATTAATGTGCTGGCACGCCACTTCGGCGTCCATGTGGAAGTGGTGGACGTGGGAGTGGATCATGAATTTCCCTCTCTGCCAGGTTTGCGCCAACTGAAGGCCAAGCACAGCACCGGCAATTTCTCTCGAGGTCCGGCAATGACGCGCGAGGAGGCTGTACTGGCTGTCGAGGTCGGGATTGCACTGGCCCATGAAGCTGCGGATAAACCGGTTTTCTTGCTTGGCGCCGGCGAGATGGGGATTGGAAACAGCACCAGCGCGGCAGCGATTTTTTCGGCGCTGACCGGTTTGCCTGCGCGGGAAGTAACCGGCCACGGAACAGGAATCGATGCCGCAACGTGGAAAAAAAAGGCCGCTCTAATTGAAAAGGGAATCTTGGCCAACCTTCCTAATCCCAAAGATCCGCTTGATGTTTTAAGCAAAGTGGGCGGCTTGGAGATCGGCGCTATGGCGGGGCTCATATTAGGGGCGGCAGCTTTTCACCTGCCTCTGGTCCTAGACGGATACATATCCACCGCGGCGGCCCTTTTGGCTTGCCGTTTGAGTCCGGCCGTTACAGGATTTCTGTTTGCGTCTCACCTGTCCGCGGAATCGGGGCATCAGGCGATGCTAAGAGAAATAGGTTCCACCCCCCTTGTGGATCTGCAAATGCGCTTGGGTGAAGGCACGGGGGCATGCATCGGCATGAGCTTGATCGAGGCTGGGGTCAAGATTCTGCGGGAGATGGCGACATTCGAATCCGCCGGCGTGGCGGGAAACATCAAGTGAAGCATTTTCTAGTTGCCTTGCATTTTCTGACAATCATCCGTTTGCCGGGAGCGCCGCAGTTCTCGCCGGAGTCGATTGGCGAATCCGCGGCTCTTTTCCCA
>JBOHVR010000818.1:0-3765 GCA_050735755.1 Binatia bacterium | reverse complement strand
GCGCTGGAACGCTACGCGCGCGCTCGGCGTCCAGCGCTTCCGTGGGGGCAATAAAGTCCCGATGGCGATCCAACGGTTTCGCGCCGAAGATTTGCTGGCAGCGGTATTTCCGGAGCAGGCGGGTTGTCAGGACAACCATCCGGGCCCGGTAACGATTCCGGATCATCCGTTGGTGAACCAAACGATGCTCGACTGCCTGCACGAGGCGATGGACCTCGATGGGCTGCTGCAAACGCTTGCCCGGATTGAGCAGGGAGAGATCCGCACTGTCGCGGTTGACACCACGGCGCCGTCACCGATGGCGCATGAGATTCTCAATGCCAATCCGTACGCGTTTCTTGACGACGCGCCGCTGGAAGAGCGCCGGGCGCGCGCGGTTTCGCTCCGGCGCACCGATCCTGATCTGGCGAGCGGTTTGGGGGTACTGGATCAGAAGGCCATTGACGAGGTGCGCGCGCAAGCGTGGCCGGACCTGCGCGACGCCGATGAGCTCCACGATCTGCTCTTGTCGGTTTGCGTTCTGCCGGTCGTCGAAGCGGGAGACTGGCGCAATCTGGCCGCAGAGTTGATACGAACGGACAGGGCAGGGCGCGCGCGCTGGCCTGGGGTGAGAGAGGCCGCCGAGCGCCAGGCTTATGTCGCGACCGAACGCCTGCCTCTCATCGAAGTCTTATTACGCGACGCGCGCATCGACCCTGCTGTGAAACCGCCTGTGAGTGGCAAAAAACCAACTGAGGAAGAAGCGGTTCGCAAAACGCTTCAGGGCTGGATGGAGATTATCGGTCCCACGACGGCCACACGGCTGGCCGAGCGACTGGGACTTCCGATTACCCGAATCGAAAGCGGGTTGTTGGCGTTGGAAGCAAGCGGCATTGTCCTGCGCGGGCAGTTTGAGTCGAAGGACAAAGGCGAGGGCCAAGAAACCGAATGGTGCGAGCGCCGGCTGCTCGCGCGCATTCATCGCCTTACCTTGGGAAAACTCCGCAGCGAGATCGAGCCGGTCACCGCGGCCGAGTTCATCAAGTTCCTCCTGCGCTGGCAGCGCGTCGAGGAAGACACCCAAATGCGCGGCCGCGAAGGCTTGCTCTCGGTCATCGCCCAGCTCCAGGGGATGGAAATTCCGGCGCCGGCATGGGAACAGCTTGTTCTTCCGGCGCGAGTTCACCCATACGACCCGGGCGATCTTGAGAATCTTTGCCTTGCCGGTTTGGTCGCGTGGGGGCGAATTAAGAGCGACTTTGAGGATAACCACGAGCTTCCTTTGGAGCCAAGAAAAAGACGCAAGATTAAGCGACCGCTCAGCCGCGTGGCGCCGATCGCATTTCTCATTCGCGACAATCTGGATCATTTTTTAGAGCCTGTCACTCGGCCCTGGGAGGAGATCGGCGCGCTGTCAGCGGCAGCGCAAAGCGTGGCGCGATATCTGGAGCAGAGGGGCGCATCTTTCTTGAATGAAATCGCGCGCGGAACCGGGCTTCTCAAGACGCAGGCCGAAGAAGCGCTCTGGGAGCTGGTCGCGCGCGGCCTTGTCACCGGAGACGGCATTGCCGGGCTCAGGGTCTTGCTCAAGCCGGAGATTAAACGCTTGGCGAAGCGACGCCTGCGGCTCATCGCAGGCGGCAGGTCCGGGGAACGCTTGATGCCGGTCGGGCGTTGGTCTTTGTGGCGCGTGCAACAGGGCCCGGAAAAAGCAATTGAGCACGATCGCGGCGGCGAATTCCTGGCGCGCCAGCTGCTTAGCCGTTACGGTATCGTCTTTCGCGAGCTTCTCCTGCGCGAGTCCATCAAATGGTCCTGGCGCGCGCTGCTCCAGGTCTTGCGCCGTTTGGAAGCGCGCGGAGAAATCCGCGGCGGCCGTTTTGTCAGCGGCTTTGTCGGAGAACAATACGCGCTACCCGAAGCAGTTGAAACCCTCCGCGCCATGCGCCGTGCCGGAGAGAAGGGGAGTACCGTTATCGTTTCCGCCGCCGATCCGTTGAATCTGGTCGGTATTCTGACTCCCGGACCGCGAGTCTCGCCGTACTCCAACCATGCCATCGCTTATACCGACGGCGTCCCGGTTGAAATCGGCCCGCTTGGCGCCGTGCGCAGCAAACTCCAGCCAGCGCAACAATCGCCACAAAGCTGACCAGGCACCTCGATAGAGATCGCTATTGGAATCACAAAACGAAAGAAGGAAGAGAGATGTCCGCAATAGTCTTGGATGGGAAAACACTGGCAAAACAAATTGAAGTTGAGCTTGCCGCTCGCGTCCAAAAGATCAAAGACAAAACCCATGGCAAACCGCCGATTTTGGCAGCCATTTTGGTAGGAGACGACCCTGCTTCGGCCACGTACGTGAAAATGAAAGGCAATGCTTGCAAGCGTGTTGGAATGGAGTCGCTGCAGGTTTTTCTGCCACAAACGACGACAACGGGCGAGCTTCTCGACGCCATCGATAAATTAAACCGTAATCCCGACGTGGCAGGAATCCTGTTGCAGCATCCCGTGCCCCCGCAGATAGACGAGCGGCGCTGTTTTGATCAAATCAGTATTGAAAAAGACGTCGATGGCGTGACCGCGCTGGGCTTCGGGAAAATGGCGATGAACGAGCCCGCCTATGGCTCGGCAACGCCCGCCGGTATTATGCGCTTACTGCGCCATCACGGGATCCCGGTCGAGGGAAAGCATGCGGTTGTGGTGGGGCGCAGCCCAATACTCGGCAAGCCTCTCGCGATGATGCTGCTGAATGGGAACGCGACGTTGACGATCTGCCATTCCCGGACAAGAGACCTGCCTGAAATAATCGGCCACGCCGATATCGTTGTTGGAGCGGTAGGGAAGCCCGAGTTTATCAGGGGCTCGTGGATCAAAGAGGGGGCCATCGTGATCGACGCCGGTTATCATCCTGGAAACGTCGGCGACATCGAGCTTTCCGCCGTCACGGAAAAATGTTTTGCCTACACGCCGGTTCCTGGCGGTGTCGGCCCGATGACGATCGCCACGCTCATTGCGCAAACCGTCGAAGCCGCCGAGAAGCGCGTATAAGGCCAGCTCAACTTCGCTGCCGTGCGCTTCAGTCTAAGCCGTCTTGACAACTCGTCGGCAAAGGGACGATATTTTCGCCGTTCCGCCTTGATGTCATAAAATCACCAGCCAGAGGAGGGCAGTGAGATGAATCCAGAATCTTTTAAGAGATGGACTCTCACGAGTCTTTTAGCCCTATCGGTTATGCTTCCGGGCTCCTCTGGGGCGGAAGTCACTTTCTCACGCATCGTAGTCTTCGGAACCAGCTTGTCGGATTCGGGCAATAGCTTCGCATTAACGGGGCAAGCGACCACACCCCCCTATGACACCCTGGATCTGTTTCTCGTTCCAGATGCGGCTTACGCGAGAGGCGGTCACCACTTAACCAACGGAGCCATCTGGATTGAACAGTTCGCGCGGCCGTTGGGTCTTGGAGGAAGCGTCCGGCCCGCATTCCAATCATCGAATCCCACCGCGACCAACTACGCGATCGGTGCCGCCCGGGCGCGCGAGGTTGGATTTAATGACCTATCGGATCAGGTGAGCATGTTTTTGAGCGACTTCGGCGGCGTGGCTCCATCCGATGCTCTCTACGTAATTGAAATGGGATCCAACGACGTTCGCGACGCTCTGGCGGCAGTCCTGTCAGGCGATCCTGCTGGCGCCGCCGCCATCATTGTCGCGGCGCTTGCTGCAATCCAAAACAGCATCAAGGATTTGTATATTGCGGGCGCGCAGAAGTTTATCCTCACGAATGTG
>JBOHVR010000817.1:0-6451 GCA_050735755.1 Binatia bacterium | reverse complement strand
GAAGGAGAAAACCCTGCATGAACGTCTTGATGATTTCCTCGGAGGTTTTTCCTCTGGCCAAAACCGGCGGTCTAGGCGACATGGTCAGCTCTCTGGCCGCCACACTGGTCCGATCCGGAACCCAGGTCAGCCTAGTCATGCCCGCTTATCGAAATACTCTCGCCAGTCTCCATGCTTTGCAGGAGACCGAAATAGAATGCCACGCAAAGGTCGCGGGTCATATCATGAGAGCAACCGTTTTCAGCACAAACCTCGCTGAATCCCTGCCGGTCTACCTCATCGCGGGCGGCGACTATTTCGACCGCCCAGGGCTCTACGGTACGGCGGCGGAAGGAGACTACCCGGACAATGCGGAACGGTTTGTTTTCTTCACGCGCGCCGCGCTCGACCTGGCGCAGCAAACCGGGCCCTGGGATTTGCTTCATTGCCACGATTGGCAGACGGCTCTTGTCCCCGTCTTTAAGAAAGCACAAAAGCACCTCTACGCCGGCCTGCAAGAGACTAAAGACGTTCTGACGATCCACAATCTGGCTTACCAGGGAATCTTTCCGTCGTCGTTGTGGCGGATTCTGGACCTGCCCTATTTTTACTTTGGTCTTTCCTACCTGGAATTTTATGGCAACATTAACTTCCTCAAAGGCGGAATCGTTTTCGCCGATGCCCTTACGACCGTGAGCAAAAAATACGCGCGCGAAATCATGACGGCCGAATACGGATGCGGGCTCGATGGCGTCATCAAATCCCGGCAATCTAATCTCCTGGGTATTCTGAACGGCGTCGATTATCAGGAATGGAACCCCGCGACCGACCCGCACATCAAGATGAATTACGGGCCCGAAGACCTTCGGGGCAAGAGGATGTGCAAAATTGAGCTCCAAGAAATCTTTGCCTTGCCGATTCGTCCTTCGGTTCCCTTGATCGCCATGGTGTCCCGGCTGGTCGACCAAAAGGGCTTAGACATCTTTCTTGAGGTCATTGAGGAGATCTTGCATTTCGACCTCCAGCTGGTGGTTCTGGGAACGGGCGAACAGACATATGAAACCCGTTTGGCGCAACTTGCGCCCAAATATCCTTCACAATTGGGCGTCAAGACCGACTTTGATGACAAACTCGCGCACAAGATTGAAGCGGGCGCCGACTTGTTTCTCATGCCTTCCAGATTCGAACCTTGTGGATTGAATCAAATGTACAGTCTGAAATACGGCACGATTCCCATCGTGCGCGCTACCGGCGGCCTGGATGATACGATCGAGGACTTCGATCCTCTGCGGACGCGCGGCACCGGAATCAAATTCCCGACCTATTCCGGCGCGGCGCTTCTTGAGGCTATAAAGAGGGCCCTCGCGATCTACAGTAACCAAAGAGTCTGGAACCATTTGCTAAAAAACGCCATGGCGGCCGATTTCTCCTGGGACAACTCCGCCGCCCAATACGCCCAACTTTATGATAGACTGGTCCGTGATCAGCCGCTTCGGATTGAGGAAGCCGGACCAGCAGCCGTTTAGAATCGAGGTAATCATCCGGCGCTCGCTGTAAAGGAGAAATGAATTTCATGTCGACGGCGAATCTTTTTAAACCTTACGTTGCCAGATTAGGCTCAGAGCTGGAGAACTCGTTGCATCAGGAGCTATTGCTGCGCTTCTCCGCGATAGACCCGCAGGAACGGCCTTGGTACGGTATCGGACTGACCTTGCAGGCGGACGGCTCGGCAACCCGGCGTTTGAACTTCGTCATCGTTCCCCCCACTCACATCATTGTAGCTCACGTTTTTGGCCTCTGTGATGTCGCCGCTGGCGTTGTTCACGGAAGCCCGACGATCAAGGAATGGTGGCTGGAAACATCCGACAAGCAGGTGCTGAAAATGGCCGACGTCTCCCCTTTTGATCAGGCTAAGGGAGCTCTCCACCTCTTTTTGCCCAAGCTCGACGGCTTTTTGCATTCTCGGAAAGTCAAAAACCCGTATGTGCAGTCCCTTCTGGTTTTTCCCGATAATTACAGTTTTGCTGGAGTTCAAGACGTGCCGATCGGGCCGGCAGCGCGCGGCGCAGTTACCCTCGTCAAAATTTCTGAAGTCTGGCAAACCGCCCTTTCTCATCCTCGCGAGGAAAAGCTTGACCGGGGGGTTTTCGCGGCATGGTTGAAGACGCTCCTGCCACCGGGCGCTGACCCCAGTTTTCATTACACTTGGATCGATCCTTCTTCCGCGCCAACCCCTGGCACGCGCATTGAACCAAAAGAGGTCGTGCGCTCTTCGGACACGCCAATAACCCCTCGCAAAGAGAACCAAGTGATCACCTTGTCCCATGAGGCCGAATGGTCCTTGGGCGAGCGCGCGGAAGAGTTCACTTTGCCGGAAAAAGAGGCCGTGCCTTTTCCCGCGCACCCCGAGCGCGCCCGCAGCCGCTCAAAGCTCATCAACCGGCTGATAAAAGTTACCGGCGCGGGCGTATTGGTGTTGCTGATTCTGTTCATCGCCCATGAAGTCTACATGTATCTCACGCCAGCTTTTCCCCCAACTCCTTATTGGCAGGGAACGACCCCGACGCAAGGAGATCAATCTTTATCTGGCGATGTCCCGTCCGCGCCCGAGGGTCAACGGCAGGATATTTCTGATATTCCGCCAGCCTCGCCGTCTCTGGATTCGCCCAAACCAAGTCCCGCAGTACTCGAATCCGTGCCCGCGCCACAGCCCGAAGCTCAGCCACCGCCCCCATCCATGCCTGCCGCGCGCGCGCCCTCGCAAGTCTCTGCGCGAGCGGATGCGTTGGTAGAGCCGGCACCGATCAAACCGGCCCAGGCGGGAACATATGAAACCGTACGGCCGACAGTGGCTCTTGAGCAGCCCGCGGATTCCGCCTCAGTGGTGGATCGAATCCGAACGGGAACAAAACTCAATGTCGTCGGTTCCGAAGGAGACTGGCTCGTCGTCCGTTCCCGCAGCCGAAACGCTACCGTTTATATTAGGAGAGGGGACGCCATGCTGATGTCTGACCCGGCTACCCAACCAAGGTCGGCGGAAAGAATGGAGCAGAGATGGAAGGAAATCGAGTTGCAAATTCGGGAGGCAATCCTAAGGCGCGGGGTTCCCAACATCACCGTCAGTTTCATCGGAGACACTGCCTTTCTCAAAGGTAACGTGGGCACGCCCGATGAGAGCCAAAAGGCGGAACTGGCGGCAAAGACGATTCCCGATGTGAAATACGTCCACAACGGAATCTGGGTGAGACGCTGAAATAACCATTATTTTCGAGCGATTTTGTCGTCAATCTTGACTTTTCCTTATAGAGTCTATAATAAAAGGGATTACATTGATTGAGCTCGTTGGCTTCTTTAAGGTGAAATGGCTCTATACCAATCGCGTTCAACAATGAGGAGGAACCATGTCTAAGACGTTCAAACAGATCATGGAGGAAGCCAGAAGTGAAGTCAAAGAACTTTCCCCAGCGGAGGTAAACGAACTCCTGCAAGAGGACGGAAAACACCTTCTTTTGGACGTGCGTGAACGCGAGGAATATCGCGAGGGACATCTCGAAAGGGCTTTGTCACTGCCCCGTGGCTTTCTTGAGATTAAGCTAGAAGCTGCCGTGCCAGACAAATCGGCACCCATCATTGCGTACTGCGCCGGCGGGGTCCGCTCTCTTTTGGCCGCCAAAGCCATGAAAGAAATGGGCTACCAAAACGTCATCTCGATGTCCGGCGGCTATGCGGCATGGAAAACGTCCGGCTACAACTGGGTTCAGGACCGCCAATTTACCCAGGAGCAGGCCACCCGTTATAGCCGCCATTTTCTTCTGCCCGAGGTTGGGGAAGAAGGTCAGGCTAAGCTGTTAGATGCGAAAGTGCTGCTGGTAGGCGCCGGGGGTCTGGGCTCGCCCGCAACCTATTATCTCGCGGCGGCGGGCGTCGGAACGCTCGGAATCGTCGACAATGACGTTGTTGATCTCTCGAATCTACAGCGCCAGATCTTACACGCGAATGATCGTGTGGGAATGCCAAAAACCGACTCGGCGAAGAAAACCATCAACGCGCTCAATCCCGACGTCCGCGTCGTCACCTACCAGGAAAAATTGACGTCACAAAACATCATGCGCATCATCAAAGATTACGATATCGTCGTCGACGGCTGCGACAATTTCCCGACGCGTTATCTGGTCAACGACGCGTGTTTCATGGCGAAGAAGCCCAACGTTCACGGCAGTATCTTTCAATTCGAGGGGCAGGCAACGGTTTTCTATCCTGGCAAGGGCCCATGCTATCGCTGCCTCTATCCGGAGCCCCCGCCACCGGATATGGCTCCGAGCTGCCAGGAAGCGGGCGTTTTGGGAGTTCTCCCCGGACTCATCGGAGTGATACAGGCCCTCGAAACGATCAAGCTCATCATTGGCAAGGGCGATCCGCTGGTGGGGCGCCTGTTATGCTTCAACACTCTTGGGATGGAAATTACCAACTTGAAGCTCAAGGCGGATCCCGCCTGCCCGCTGTGCGGTGAGAGACCGACGATTCATAATCTGATCGACTACGAAGAATTCTGCGGCTTGCGCGCCGCGCATGCGGCTTAATCATCTTCGCTCATCAACCGGTAAAACGAAAAGGGAGGCCGACATGGAATCGGCCTCCCTTTTTTCTTCTGTTGACTATACCCTCTCCCATGCGCCGGAGGGCAGGCGGGGGTGTTCAGAGATAAGGACTTTGCTGCGGGCGGATTGTGATATCGACCGGACAGCACGTCGGAGAACTCGTAAGAACGAAGACAACCGCGCGCGCCACATCCTCCGGCCGGATCATTTTCTGCCGGTCGAGCTTGGCGCTTTGAGGAATGAGCGGCGTATCGACGTAACCCGGGTGGATGGCGCAAACCTTGATTCCATGCTCTCGCACTTCCTCGAAAAGAGATTCCGTAAATCCCAGCAAACCGAACTTCGAAGCAGAGTAAGCGGCGACGTTCGCCTGTCCCGCCTTGGCGGATACGGAACCGATGTTGATAATCGCTCCCGCTGCTTTCGCCATCATCGCGGGTAGAACAAGCTTGGCCAAAACCATCGGCGCCCGCAAATTAACCTGGAAGGTCTGGTCCCAATCCTCCACGTTTCCTTTCAAAATGGAAGCCTTCTTTCCCCATCCCGCGTTGTTGATCAAGTAGTCGACCGCTCCCCAGCGCTGCAGCGTTGCTTCAACCACACGATGCATGTCCGCGTCACGGCTCAGATCGGCCGGCACCATCAAACATTCACCGCCCTGGTTTTCAACTTCGTCCGCGACCGCCCGCAAACGCGCTTCGCCGCGCGCGGCCAGAGCAACAGCGCATCCGGCGGCGCCGAGTTCCAGAGCTATGGCTCTTCCGATTCCTCTGCTCGCGCCGGTGACAAGCGCAACTTTCCCGGCAAATAACTTCATCGAAGACAGACCGCCGATCGTCAGTGAAGGGAATGAGCCCCGGGATGAGCGGGGGAATTGATCACCGTGGAACCATGGTGATGGATCATGAGCCACCCTTCAGGATGCTTCTCAAAAACATTCGTCGCCAGGACCACACCCGCGGAGCTCTCGCCGTCGATGTCGCTGCTCAAGTTTTCGTACAGGGTGACCCAGGCGACCGATCCACGGACTTCGGCGTGAACTTCAGTTAGCACAATCTTCACTTCCTGCGTATTCTCAAAGATGCGCCGCCAGCTCGTCATGACGGCTTCCCAACCCCGCAGCAATCCCCAGCCAGGATGGAAACACTGAATATAGCTCGCTTTCCGCCAAACCCCTTCCATTTGACGAATGTCCAGGCTCTGGAAGGCCCGGTAAAAAGCATCATTGACCTGCAAAACATCATCTACGACTGGAGATTTCATAATCTGCCTTAGTGCGCCGGCTTGGGCGCCATGAAAACCAGCAACACCAGTCGCTCACGGCTTGCGTTTTTGACTCCGTGCCGCTGGCCTGAGGCCGCAATGACAATTTCATCCTTGCCCAGTTCCTTTTCCGTATCGCCAATTTGAAAGAGCCCCCTACCCTGGAGAACAAAGTAGACTTTGTCCGAACCATCGTGAGTATGCGCGGCTTGCGCCTGGCCCGGCTCAAAACAGTACAAGTCACAGAACATACGATCGGTTTCAAAAATGCCGTTTTTCTTCATCTTATCCGGCAGAAACTGCATGAACTGAGCGATATTCTTAAAGTTTTCCATAAGCGCCCTCCGCCGAAAATATAGCATATTCCATAATCGGCAAGTAAGCTCGCGCTTTCAAAACCTTGCTGGTCGAGGAGGCACTTTTTTGTTGCTTGTTTTTCAATTTTTCATTTTTAATTTCCATTACTTTCAGCCACCTCGGCGATGTGATATTCGTTTCCGCATGCAGTGCGTCTTGGTCCGCTACCATGAGGTTGCTCTCAAGAAAGGCAACCGGCCGTACTTTCTTCGCATGCTAAAGCGAAATCTCGCCCTGGCTCTCAAGGGACTCCC
>JBOHVR010000816.1:0-8441 GCA_050735755.1 Binatia bacterium | reverse complement strand
CGCACGGCCGCGGGAAAAGTTCTCAATAGTTTTGCCGGCAAAGTTCCCTGGCTTCTCGGGGGCAGCGGCGACCTCGCGCCGTCGACCAGAACACTCATTGAAGGAGAAGGTTACTTTGGCCATGGCGCCTACGCCAACCGCAACATCGCGTGGGGAGTGCGCGAACATGCGATGTGCGCGGCTTCGTCCGGCATGACGCTCCACGGCGGCGTGCGCTGTTATGCTTCGACCTTTTTCGTCTTTACCGACTATGCCCGTCCCGCAATCCGCTTGGCGGCGCTCATGGAGCTGCCGGTGATCTACGTTATGACTCACGATTCCATTGGTCTGGGGGAAGACGGTCCCACGCACCAGCCGATCGAGCACCTCGTGACTTTGAGAGCGATGCCGCATATGTGCGTGATCCGACCCGCCGACGCCAATGAAGTCGCCTATGCGTGGCGCGCGGCGATGCGGCGCAAAAATGGCCCCACGATGCTCGTGCTGACGCGCCAAAATCTGCCGGTTTTTGATCGCGAGAAACTCGGCGGCGCGGAAGGACTACTGCGCGGCGCCTACCTTCTGTCTAGAGAAAAGGGCAGCAGGCCCGATTGCATTCTCATTGGGACGGGATCCGAAGTGCAGTTGGTCCTGGCGGCGCAAGGCGAGCTGGGCAAGCAAGGAATAGACGCGCGGGTCGTCAGCATGCCGAGCTGGGAGCTTTTTCGCGAGCAGCCGCAGGGTTACCGCGATGAAGTTTTACCGCCCGCGGCTGTGGCGCGATTGGCGGTGGAAGCCGGCTCTCCGATGGGCTGGCGAGAATGGGTGGGGGAGAAGGGGGATGTGATCGGGATTACGACTTTCGGAGCGAGCGCTCCGGACAAGGAAGTATTCAAGCGCTACGGTTTTACCGTCGAGAACGTCGTCATGCGCGCAAAAAATCTGGGTAGCCGTCGCTAGACCGCGGAGGTTTTCTAATGAACTCGTTACTCCAATTGATTGATTGCGGCCAGAGCTACTGGCTGGATAATTTGACCCGGCAAATGATAAAGAGCGGGGCGCTCAAGAAAAGAATAGTCGAGGAAGGATTGCGCGGGATCACATCGAACCCGGCGATCTTTAACAAGGCCATTTCTAAGAGCAGCGACTACGACGCGCAGATCAAGAATCTTGCGCAAACGGAGGTCCCGGTCGAGGAAGTTTACGAGCAGCTTGCGATCCAAGACATTCAGGACGCCTGCGATTTGCTCAAGCCGGTTTTTGCTGAATCCCGGGGCATCGATGGGTTCGTGAGCCTGGAGGTGTCGCCTTACCTGGCGCACGATACGGAAGCAACGATGCAGGAGGCCCGGCGCCTGTTTAAACGTGTCAACCGGCCCAACGTATTTATTAAGATTCCCGGCACGATCGCGGGATTGCCGGCCATAGAGGAAATGCTTTATGAGGGGGTGAATGTCAATATCACCTTACTTTTTTCCGTCCAACGCTATGAGGCTGTGGCAAAAGCATATCTTAGCGCTTTGGAGCGGCGTGTTGCGGAAAACAATCCGGTTGCGAACGTGGCTTCAGTGGCAAGCTTTTTCCTGAGCCGGATCGACGTTCTGGTCGACCAGCTCTTGCAGCATCGCATACCTCACCGCGGGAAGGGCCATCCGGCACAGAAGTTGATCGGGAAAGTGGCGGTCGCCAATGCGAAGCTGGCCTATAAAAGTTTTCAAGGCATTTTTGCCGGCGAGCGGTGGCAGAAACTTGAAGCGAAGGGCGCCCGCGTCCAACGACCCCTCTGGGCCAGCACCAGCACGAAGAATCCCGTGTACAGTGACGTTTGCTACGTTGAGCCTCTTATCGGGCCGAACACAGTGAACACCATGCCTGAAGAAACGATCGCGGCGTTCGCAGACCACGGGCGGATCAAGAAGAATACCGTTGAGGATGGTCTCGCGGAGGCGGCTCAGATCATGGCTGATCTGGAAATCACCGGGATCGATTTTGCTTGCGTCACATGGCAGCTCGAAAACGAAGGGGTTCAGAAGTTCATTGATCCCTTTGCCGAACTCATGCGAACGGTTGCCGAGAAGCGCCAACGCCTAGCCTAGCTCGTTCCTATCTCTTTGGGAAAGGCGGGAATCGAGCCCAGCGCGGGCCAACAGAACGGCCCCACACAGGATTAACCGGCGCACAGGGCATGGAGATTGCTTTTAATTTTAAGGATCGTGGGATTAGTGTGTTGATTGTAGATTTTGTCTCATTCCTGGGACAAATGCAGCGGATTAACGCACACCGTTGGGACAAACCGCGGGATTCCAGCGGCATCTACTAAAATTCAGGGAGGATCGAGTTCTTGCAAGAAAGTGCTGCTATGGCTGGCACAATTCTGGTGGCGGACGACGAATCGTTGGCGCGAAAAAACATTTGTCGCATCCTTGAGGAAGAAGGATACCGGGTCCATGAGGCCTGCGACGGTCGAGTCGCCTTGGAAACACTCGAGAACGTTGATTTTGATCTAGTGCTGACAGATTTGAGGATGCCGGAAGTTGACGGCTTGACCATTCTCAAAAAGGTTCGGGAGTTGTCACCCCAGACGCTCGTGATCTTAATGACGGCGTTTGCCTCGGTCGATACCGCGGTAGAAGCGCTTCGACTGGGAGCCCAAGACTACATTCTAAAGCCGGTCGCGTTCGAAGAGGTTTTGCGTAAGGTACAGCGCCTGATAGAGCACAAGAGTCTCGCGTGGGAGATTCAGATGTTGCGCCGCGAGATCAATCAGAGTTACGGACCCATGGAAATCGTCGGGCGCAGCCAGTCGATTCAAAGCATCGGCTCCTTGGTCCAAAAAGTGGCTCAATCCAACTCGACGATTCTAATCACGGGTGAAAGCGGCGCAGGCAAAGAAGTTGTGGCGCGGGCCATTCACTTGATGAGTCCCCGCAGAGATAATGTGTTTTTGCCGGTTAACTGCAGCGCGATACCCGAGACGCTGATGGAAAGCCAGCTCTTCGGGCATGTCAAAGGCGCCTTTACCGGGGCCGCGAATTCCCAGGAAGGATTATTCCAGAGGGCGCGTGGCGGAACCATTTTTCTGGACGAGATCGGCGAAATGCCTTTGGGTCTACAGCCGAAGCTTCTCCGCGCGCTCGAATCAAAAGAGGTTTTATCGGTGGGCTCGGTCCAGCCGGTGCAGGTGGATGTTCGCATCATCGCGTCGACGAACCGCGACTTGAAAGTCGAGGTTCAAGAGGGGCGCTTTCGGGAAGATCTGTATTATCGTTTGAATGTGGTCGATATTCCCGTGCCGCCGTTGCGCGAAAGGCGCGAAGATATTCCTCTCCTGGTGGAGCACCTCATCCGGCGGCATAACGCCGAGATGAAGAAAAGCTATAAGGGCGTCGAGAACGCGGCGATGAAAATACTCATGGGCTTGCCGTGGAAGGGAAACATTCGCGAGCTCGACAATGTCCTTGAGCGCGCGATGATCCTCGGAGATGGAGAGTGGGTGACGGCGAAGGACCTGCCCTATCGGGATGCGGAAGAGAACAATCATCAGGCGCCCGTGCACCATAATCTGAGAGAAGCGCTCAAGTCGTATGAAAAAAGTCATATTGAAAACGTGCTCAGAGAAACCGAAGGAGACCGAACTCGAACCGCCCAGCTTCTCGGACTCAGCCGTTCTTCCTTGTATCGTAAGATGGAGAAACTAGGCATCGGACTCTAGTTGTAGCGTCCCAGCAATTGATTACAAAATTAAATTCGAGTGTTATTCCGCAAAAACTGGCGAGAGTTAGCGTGACCTGGACGAGTGAATTTTCATTAATCAAATGACGAAAAGGCGATGTCTCATAGTTGGGACCTGCAGCGATCGGGAGTTGCGCTTTTGCAACATTCTGGCGTGATGGACTCCGCGCGAGTTGACTCAAGACCTTTGTTCGCCACGCGTTTCTGTTCCTGTCGCCTGGTTGGCGCGGCATTTGCTCGACCTCCTTGAACCCAAGCTCTCAATTAGGAACGGAGGCATCATGAACGCAAAACTCGGCGCGGGATCTACAGGCAAACGGATGTATTTGACGAGGTCGTGGATGTCTCCAGGGCCGCAGGTCGATGAGTCGGACGGCTTTCGCATCGATAGTCTCATCAAAGGAAAAACCCAGGACAGATTCGAAACCAAGTATTTTCGCGATCCCGTCATACGGCTAATGCTAGCGGTACTGGAAGATGCCGTTAACTGCTATGTCAAATACCACGACGCGAAATCACGCAGAGGGCAACGGATTTTTCGTGAAGCAAAAGAGTGGTTTTTCAGTGACGATACTAATTGGCTCTTCAGTTATGAGAATATCTGCGATCTCGTAGGAATCAATCCGAGCTATCTCAGGAATGGGATGTTGCGAGGAAATTATGGGCAAAACGTTGGCGAAGTTGTTGGTTCTGTTACCGCCGGGCGAGAGGATTTGCCCAGTGAGCCTGCACCGAGAGAAAGCAGAGGTTCCTTGATTCGCCGGACGCCGCCTCTTCGAGAAGGATTGAGGGCTCGAAAGCAAATGAAGATTGTGCAATCAGGCTCCAGCGGCGTCCCGGCATAGAGATCGGTTGAGTAGAGATAGCAATAGTTTTAGAAAGAGAGAAATTCCAACCATGAATACAAGAAGCATTCTTAAAGGCAGTGGTTT
Organism: Binatia bacterium; assembly: GCA_050735755.1. GTDB lineage: Bacteria > Desulfobacterota > Binatia > UBA9968 > UBA9968 > DATMAM01. Next base: position 3,798 of record JBOHVR010000816.1, on the reverse strand, counting down.
GCTACTCTTAGCCGCGGTGATCGCGACAGGTTGTCAAGCGATGACCGGCAAGAGCGCGGGACGAAACATCGATGATGCGAGTCTCACGGCGTCCGTCAAAGCCCAACTGGTTGCCGATAAGGCCGCCAACCTGGTTCGAGTCGATGTCGATACCAATAACGGCGTCGTATACCTGAACGGTACGGTCGAATCGAGGGACCAAAAGGAGCGTGCGGAACAGTTGGCGCGCCGTGTTGATGGCGTGAGGAAAGTCGTCAACAATTTGCAAGTCGCAAAACGTTCATAACTAATTAGGCAAACGACCGAACGGGCGCGCTCTGCCTCTGCTGCGCTGGTACGGCAAATTCGTTACGGACAAGGCCCTCTTGCGCGGGCAAGGGGGCCTTTTTTCCGGCGGGATTTGTGCAAGGAGCGGGAAAGAACGGTTAGGCCTGGTTAGTTAACGTCTCTCACCAAGCCTTCGAGTTCGCAGACGAACTTCCGGCAGAGTTTCTTAGTTCTGCGCAACTTCACCTTCACAAGCGAAAAGCCGAGGACAGTACTGAGACTGCCCTCGGCTAATCAGCAAGCGTCTAGTAAAGGATGGAACCTTTTTCGATCTGGCGCTTGCGGTCCTCGTATTCCCGGCGAGAGATGCGCTCGTTGCGAAAGTCTTCGTCGAGCTTGTCCATCTGTCTCTTGGAGCTGACTTCATAGCCTGCGCCAGTTGCTAATACCCCTGTGGCAGCTCCACCCCAAAACGCCGGGCTGCAGCCCCAAGGAATTGTGGCTGCTAGAAGCGTAAGCAAAAGATATTTCTTCATTTTTATCCCCTCCTTTCTACAGTAAACGTCCATGCATAATAAGGGCAAACCCCATGCCACCAAGATTCTGGAATAACATAGGAAATTTTGCTTGTCCTCTGTCGCATGAGGAGGACATATCGCGCCTGAGTGTAGCCATCATGAAACAGCGGCTTTTTCCGCAGAATTCCTTACGCGATGTCGATTTTGGTCGATTTCTTTTTGGCCGATTCAGTTTTCGGGAGACGCACCTCGAGGACCCCTTTGTCAAGAGAAGCACGGGCCGTGTCCGGCTGCACTTCGAGCGGCAAGTCGATGATGCGAGTAAAAGTGCCGTAAGATATTTCGCTGCGAGAATAGTCTTTCTCCTCCAGCTCCTGATGGGGTCTCTTCTTTTCTCCCTTGATCGTCAATGTCGAGCCGGAGAGATTCGCTTCGAAGTCGGTCTTGTCCATTCCTGGAAGCTCCACGCGAACGACCATCTCGTCGCCTGCTTCATAGACCTCGACGGGAGGGCTGCTGAGCGAACCGGAACCCGAGGGCCACCATCTCCGTCCTCGATCCAAGAGGTCGTCAAACTTTTTGCCCATCTCTTCTTCCCAGCGTCCCCAGTCAGAAAACGGACTTCGCGAGGATCCCCACCGTTTTTCTTCGCTGGCCATAATTTTGTCCTCCTGTGAGATTATATCAGCAAAGCGCGTGCCACGCCCGGTGTCACTTCGCAAAGGGTAGTGGTTCAGTTAGGTCAAGATCTCTCACTTGGTTCGAGATGACAGATCGCTTATTTAGTTGTCATTCCGAGCGGAAGCGAGGAATCTTTCTCGATGTGAAGATTGGTGAAGTATTTGAATGAACCGCTACCTCGCAAAGACAAAGGTCGGCGGTAAGGGCAGGTTTTTAAGCTCCCTACAAAGCCGAATAGGCCGATTTGAGGCTCAAAGCCGAAAATGAGCACGTAAGGCGGCAATCGAGGAAACAAAAGATTTTCGTGAATGTTAGAGTGGAGTTTATAGATTGGCCTTTTCAGGGACGAATTGTACCGGCAAAGACAAACGAAACGTCGTGCCCCTTCCAGGTTCGCTGGTGTAGTTAATGGCTCCCCTGTGTGCCAGCGCGACCTGCTGCACGATTGCGAGTCCCAGGCCCGTTCCGCTTTCCTTGGTTGTCGTGAAGGCTTCGAAAACGTTAATTCCCGCCGGAACGCCATTGCCCGTATCTTTGACTTCTATGACCAGCCGCCCGTCCGATGCCGTGGCTTTGAGGGTCAGGGTCCCTCCGTTAGGCATCGCCTCGATGGCGTTCTTCCACAAATTCAATAACGCCTGTTTAAGCTTATTTCGGTCGGCTTCGATGCAAGGCAAATCTTCCGGGAGATCCACTTCGATCTTGATTCTGTTGTCATCGCTGGCCTCTATACTGAGAATCTCCGCCACAATCTCAGCGAGACAAACCGGCTCGAAACTGTACTGGTATTGTGCCAGAAGGCGAAAGTCCCGCAGCAGAACGGCAAGCCGTTGGGTTTCCGTCTTCAATCCATCGAGAAAGGTTTTTAAGGTTTCGTCCTGCCGGTCTTGTTTGGCAAGGTAGCGCGCCATCATTTCGGTCGTTGCGGACATCCCGGTGAGCGGATTGCTGATCTCGTGAGTGAGCACGGCTACAGTGGCGCCGACGGCGGCGAGACGCTCGCGCTGGCGCAGACGTTCCTCCAGGTCTTTACGTCCGGTGATATCCTGCACCTGGCTCTCGTACGCGATGGCTTTGCCGGCGCTATCTTTGATCGCTCTTATGGAGACACTGGCGACGAGAGGCCGGCCACTCTTTTTTTTTTGAGCAGGACTTCTCGCGCTTGGAGCGCTGCTTCAGGCGCGGCGTCGACCTCTTCCAGCAGGCGCTTGCGCTCGGCCGCATTCATATAGAGGTCCTGCGGAATTTCTAACGAAAGCATTTCACCGGGGGATTCATAACCCAGCATTTTCGCTAAAGCAGGGTTTACGGCCGTGAAGCGACCTTCCGGTGTCGAGCGGCAAATTCCACCAATGGTGTTTTCGAAGAGAGAGCGGTATTTTTCCTCGCTTTCCCGCAGCTCGAGATCCAAAGCTTTGGCGGGCGTGACATCTCGGAGGGTCCAGTGGAATTCCAGTTCGCCCGCCTCCAGATTCTGCACCGCAACGGTTGCCGCAAGATGAACAGGGACCGCCTTTCGCGGCAGCAACTCCAACCGCCAATCTTTCACCTTGCCCTTCTGGAGCACTTGCGTGAGGGCGAAATAAAAGGATGAATGCTTGGCGGCGTCGATAAAGGCAGCGAGTGGCTTTCCGATCGCAAATTCTTTGCGAATGTTGAGGAGGTTCGTCGCGACGAAGTTTAGCTCGCGGATCGTTCCATATCGATCCGTGATCAGGTAACCATCCGGCGCAAAATCGAAGAGTTCCTGGTAGCGCTGCTGTTCGCGTTGAGCCGTGGCCCGGGCAACGGCTAGTTCTTCATTGCGGCTGCGCAATTCTTCCTGGAGAGTCTCCAGTTTCCCCAGGGCTACGGAAAGTTGCTGAAGAGCATCCTGAAGATGTGGATCCGATGAGGAGGATAAGTTTTGGACTTTATCCCATAGAGCGTCGAACTGAGAGCGCGCATTCTTGATCTCCTTCTCCAGATCAATCACTGAGCGCCTCCATGAGCAGAATAACGCCGGTATGGTTTGTGCTGTCTTCGAAGAAGCGCGAGCAAGCAACGCGGTATTGGATCGCCTTACCCCGGCGGTTCGTGGCGTCGACGACAACCTCTTTATGGTCGGACTCTCCGGTCAGGCAGGCTCGAATGGGCTTTCTCAGGTCTTGCACCGGAAGGCCGATGTCCAAATCCATCAGAGACTTGCCCTAGACCTCGCGGGCCCGCGCGTCTGGCGCAGGAACTCCAGCAAGGCTTCGAACCGGGCATCGTTTTTAGGCGACTTCATTCAATGCCTTTAGTCACCAGGGTTACCACAGCGGATGCGATCTCGTCCAGGGGCAGAATAAAG
>JBOHVR010000815.1:0-4467 GCA_050735755.1 Binatia bacterium | reverse complement strand
CTCTAACGCTCGGTCGCGCGTTCCTGATTTCGAGCCCCTTGTTGAGTTGAAACGTAGACCCGAAACTCGAAACTGCTGCGCGCTAATCTTTATCCCGATGAGTGAGGCTTATCTTTCGGTCTTGATTTCTTGACATGTCCGGGCTGCTTCCGTAAAATTAACGACAGCAGAGAAAGGAGGTGGTCCAGACATGATAGATAAATGTACTGACTGCGAGGTGGCTGAGACTTAGGCCCAGGCTGAATCTTTTACGGGGGTTCAGGCCTTGGGCCTGGGCACTCCCGCTCAGCCTACCGTTGTAGCCCGTGCCGTCGCTTCTACCTTGTCGGCGGCACGGGCTCTTTTTTTTTCAGCAATTCGAGAGCCGTGCGGCACGCCTTTTGGACGTGTGAGTTGACGCCGCGACCGGCCTCCTCCAGAGCCGCGCGAATTGCTTCGGCGGGTTCGCCGAGATAGGCAAGCGTTATGGCCGCGGCGCACTTGACTCGGGAATCACAGTCGTGAAAAAGAATGCCGATCAAGGAAAGCGTCGCTTCCCTCCCGATCTCGGCTCCTTTCAGGGAAGTCACCGCAGCAACGCGAACGAGAGGCTCCGGATCATGCAGGGCTTCTAACAGCGTTGCCAGAATGGATCTGTCATTCCAATCAAGGTCACGCAGGCAGTACACTGCCATGCGTCTTTGCGTGGAGGTCCCGCTGTGAACCAGGCCGGTAAGCGCTGCCGCCACCTGGTTGTGTCGTTTGCCCAATTCGACGAGCCGCAAGTTTACGGCCCAACGAATATCGGAATCCCTGTTGTCCAACGCGCCGAGCAGCGCTTCTAGCGCGAGAGAAGAAAGCCGGGGCAGATGCGCGAGGGCGTAGGCAATGGGCCAGCGTTTCTCTTCGTTCGTTTGCGGCAGAAGATGCTCCAGCCGTGCTGCCAGGCCAGGGTAAATAGGCATGAGCGCAATGAGCGCATCGACTGTTGTTCTGATTTGAGCTTTATCGCTTTGGTTCAGCGAAGCAAGAAAGTTCTCTAGGGCTTGAGACTCTTCGTCAGCGAGCATCGGATATTCGTCGATCGGATTCAGTTGTTATCCCATAACCGAGAGATTTTTGCTGCGTCGGTGGGCCGCGGCGGCCCACGCTTATTCAATAACAGGGACAAGCCGATTACTGTGTCATGGGAAGCCGAATTGTAAAGGTAGACCCTTGACCCTGCGTGCTTTCGACTTGGACCATGCCCTTGTGGGCCTCGACAATCGTTTTGACGATGAACAGGCCGAGGCCGGTGCCTTCAATTTTTTGGGCGCCCTTCAGGCGCCGGTACTGGGAAAACAGAAGCGGGATCTCGTCTTGAGCCATGCCGATTCCGGTGTCCTTGACCGCCACACAGACGTGGCTCGTGTCGCGACGCGAGGAGATCGTGACGGTCCCTCCTCGGGGAGTGAACTTAATCGCATTGCCGATCAAATTCCATAAAACGCGGTCGAGCTGGCCTTCGTTACCCATGATTTCGGGGACGTTGTCGTCCAGGTCGACGACCAAGTCGAGGTCCTTTTTTCGCAGGTCGCCCATGTGTTGTGTTCCGACTTCTCGAATCAGTAAGTTCAATTGAACCGCGTGTTGCACGAGGTCGGATTTGCCCGTCTGGAGGCCGGAGGCATCGAGGAAGCCGGTCACAAGCTTCACAATCCGCTGCGCGTTGTCCTGGATGCGCTGGAGCGGTTCGAGATTCTCTTTTCCTTCCTCCCTCTGCTCGAGCCAGGCGGCTACAGTTTCGGCATAACCCATGATCACGCCCAGTGGATTTTTGATATCGTGTGCCAGGGCAGACACTAGATCCATCTTGAGGTGTTCTCTCGCTTCAAGTATTTCGGCGCGCATTTTCTCACTCTTGGCGCTTTCGATCAGATGGCCGTAGAGAATGGACACGCCGAAGAGAAAAGGTATGCGGACGAAGATATCGGGGCCCATCTCCTGAAGTTGCTTGCCTTGAAGCAACGCGAAGCCGATGTAGGCGACATTGATCATGACCGACCCGATAACGATCCGAAGCAGTGATTCCCCGACGGCAGCAAGAAAAAGGACCAGAAAAAAGACCAGAAATAGGTCCCACTGCTCATTTTTTCCCATATAGATGGAAATCGCTATCAGAACGGTGTCGAGAACGAGCCAAAAACTATCGAAGCGGCTGTGATGGAAAATCTCTTCGGGTAACCAGTAAAGCGAGAAAGCGCTGGCGAGTAAGACCGCGACCGACGCATAGATCCATGGATCTTGACCGATCTCGCCGGTGCCGAAAAGCATCATGTAGGCGCATACGATCACGACCATCCACTGGAGGAGAATAACGGTTTGTCTCTTGGTCAGGGAGCGGTCTGTAGCATTGGCCCGGGGCATGGTCAGAAGCATTTTACTCTATTTTCCAGACGCATAAAAACGATCTTAAAGAACTTGTTGGACGATTTTTGCGAGCAGGGGATGGAGCGCGAGCTTTGCGAGCCGTGCGGTGGACTGCCTTTGAGAGAGCCGGCCTTCTTCTGTCACAAATGCGGTGACGTACGGCAGTGGAGTGACATCGAAATAGCGGTTCAAAACCGTCAAGCCTTGCGGCGGTGAAGATAAGATTTCCTCGGCAGGCTTGGGCTGGATTGCCTGTTGCACGGGGTATGCAGCCGGGAGAAATTTTTCGCTGCCGGCGAGGACATAAAAAGGAATGGACCATGACCGGGCAGCTAAAGCCAAACCCAGAGTCCCCGTTTTATTGGTAACTCCCTGGCGCGAGACGGAATCAGCTCCGACCAGGACTAAGCTGATCTTTCCACGAAACTCTATTTCCCCTTTCAGCAACGGGAAAGCCTGTGCGTCAGTCACCAGACACGTGGGGATTCCCTGTGCCGCGAAAGCGCGCGCCAACGAAGCGCCCTCAAAGACCGGGCGAGATTCGGTGCAAATCACGGAGAAGCGCCGGCCCCTCATCCAACAAAAATTCAATCCTTCACGTACGGCTTGGCTTGCCGAGTGGGTCAACACCACGTTCTCGTTGCGCACGAGCGCAAAAAGTTGAGCGGAGATCTCGTTCGTGTGTTGGGCCATCGCCCGGGCGAAGCCCCGCGCCGCTTCCGATAAGGACCGGCCGGTTGCAAGTCTCGCCTGAGCCGGCTCGAGACGATTGAAGAGATGATTGAACAGGTTGATCACCGGCGCCATCGCCGGTTGAGCGTGTATGAATGTGCGCGCCATTTCGATGAGAATGTGTTTGCTTTGTCTGGCGCTCAGCTTTCGCGGCTCAAAGCGATCCACCATCAAGCGCACGATTTTTTCCGTTAGCTGCTGCGCGCCCGAGACATTATCGCTGCGGATTTCTTCGGTTTGTGCGTCGTGTGCCATGGGTATCGTATACCCGAAAAACAGGTCACGGGTGAAGCGCGTGTGCCGCGCACGGGCATGAAGGCATGAATCCCAAAGGCGTCGAGGCAGCGTCGTTGACCGTCCCCGGGGAGTATGTTAACTAAGTTTTGAAATCATGAGATTTTTCGCCTGCTTTGCGTTTCTCGCGTGCGCTCTCTTTGGGGCTTGCAGCACGTCTCCAACCTTCGATCTCAAAGGACCTTCCGGCGAATTGAATGTGAATCCGCAACCACCTTTCGCCCGGACGCAAAAGGTGGAGGTTCCCGCCGAAGCTAAGGCAATGGGTCACTACATCAAAGGCCAAATGCTCCTCGGATATGGCGAGTTCAATGAGGCGCTGGGGGAGTTTGAGGCGGCCGTGCGGGCTGATCCCGGGAACGCCTATTTGCACGCCCGGGTGGCCACACTGTACGTGCGCAAAGGGGATCTCAAGAGGGCGCTCCAAGAGGCTCAGGAATCGGCTCGTTTGGATCCTCAGGACACGCAGAGCCGATTGCTGGCGGCAGGCTTGTATGTCTCGCTCGGCCAAGAATCCCGGGCCCTGGAAGAGTACCGCGAAGTGCTGCGACTCAATCCGAAGCATGAGGAAGCCCTCCTGTATGTCAGCACGATTTACCTGAAGATCGGCAGCCTGGACAAAGCCGAGGAAAGCCTCAAAGAACTTCTGAACGTCAATCCTGATTCGGTATTGGCGCACTATTACCTGGGCCGGCTGCGCGCCCGGAACAAGCTTTACCTCGCGGCGGAGGAGAGCTTTCGCAAAGCGCTCGAATTGCATCCCAAGTTTGAGGCCGGCTTGATGGACCTGGCGCTGGTTTATGAGCTTGAGGGCAAGACCGCCGACGCGATTCAAACGTATCGCAAGCTGCTGGAGGCGGATCCTAATAGCGTCTGGGGGCGCAGACGGCTGGGCGAGCTCTATGTCGGACAAAACAAATTGGAGGAGGCCCTCAGCCAATTTCAACGCCTCGAGTCTGCAGAGGCTGATCCACGGGAGACGAGAATCAGGATCGGCCTGATCTATTACGAGAAGGGCGATTACGAGCGCGCCGCCACGGAATTCAATTTGGT
>JBOHVR010000814.1:0-4211 GCA_050735755.1 Binatia bacterium | reverse complement strand
TACCAGAGGGATGATAACTTGCGGTGATGGCTTGGGATTTAGAGTCTTTCGCATGAAATTTCATTCCCGGATTCTAAATGTTACGTCGAAGAATAAGTGCCTTCATTTAAGAGGCACTACACTAGTTTTAGATACCGGGGGCGGCCCGCTGCCGCGTCTCTGGTCAACCGCGACGAATGGTTTGGTGGACATAGGCTACATCAAAGCGACCGGCAACAGCATCAAGATCAACCTGCCAAAGACGGCGACCAAGCCCGAAGTCGAGTTTGAATGGAAAATACCTAAGTGGAGCAACACGATCGAGCGCGACGGCGCGCGGACTTATTTTCAAGCCTACGCCGCTGCGGCAGCGCTCCATTTTGTCGAGAAAGCGCTGGCGGAAGTGCGCGCCGGCCGGTACAAAACGTGGACCGAATTCGAGGTGCCTGAAGATGCCATCGGGTGCGGCTTTCACGAGGCGGTGCGGGGCGTGCTCTCGCATCACGTCGTGATTCGCGACGGCAAGATCGCCAATTATCATCCCTACCCGCCGACGCCGTGGAACGCGAGCCCGCGAGATGTCTACGGAACCCCGGCTCCCTATGAGGACGCGGTGCAGAATACTCCGATATTCGAAGAAAGCGGGCCGGAGAACTTCAAAGGGATAGACATCATGCGTACGGTGCGAAGTTTTGACCCGTCCCTCCCCTGCGGCGTCCACATGTATTTGGGAAACGGTAAAGTCCTCGAAACGCGGCACTCGCCGATGTTTGGACTTGCCGGAAAGTAGCTGCCGCACGGCAATGGCAAATGAATTTCACCAACGCATGCGGCGAATCGAGGAGCTGATCCAGACGATAGAAGCAGCGTCCGACCCAAATCTCCGCGCGGATGCCTTGGAACTCATCCGATCTTTGATGGGGCTTCACGGCACAAGTCTCGATCGGATGATGGAAAGCATTGCTCAGGCCGGAGAAGCGGGACGTTCCATTCTGGAGAGCTTTGCCAGCGACGAAGCCATTGCCAGCCTGCTTTTGGTTTACGGCCTCCACCCGGTCGATATAGAGGCCCGCGTCAAGCGGGCGCTCGATAAGGTTCGTCCCTATTTAAACTCGCATGGCGGCAGCGTCGAGCTGCTGGCCATCGACCAACAAGTCGTCAAGCTTCGCCTCAAGGGGACCTGCAATGGCTGTCCTTCATCTCGCATTACGATCAAGCTCGCAATCGAGCAAGCGATTTATGAAACCGCTCCCGACGCGGCCGGCATTGAGGTTGAGGGCCTGGTTGAACCGGAGCCGCGCTTGGCCAAAGTCGCAAATGGAGATGGCGTTTCTCACGAGAACACGCAAAGTGTGGCTTGGGAGAAAGTAAGCGGGCTTGATTCGCTTGCCAGCGGAGCTGCGCGTCTCGTTCAAGTCGATGGCCGCACAATTTTGTTCTGCCGGCTGGGTGAGACTTTTTATGCCTACGCTGCTTTCTGCACCGCATGTAAAGAGAAGCTCGTCAATCACGATCTTCAAGCCGGCGCAATTGTCTGTCCGGCTTGCGGCCGGCGTTACGATGCCGTTCGCGCGGGGCGCGCCTTAGATCAAGAAAATATTCATCTGGAGCCATTTCCCATACTCGGTACGAGCGCCGAAATGAAAATAGCTTTACCGGTGCAGATGGAAGTTAAGGAGGATTCGCATGCCGAGGCAAGACACTACCTCTGATCCAAGCTCCGGGTCGGATCGGGGTTCAGGCGGCAGGAGCCCACAGCAAGATCGCAAGCGATCGCGCTCATCCGGTAAAGCACGGCCGGCGTCTCCGGCCAGCCCGCGTGACGCGACGGGTATCAACCCGGAAAAGAGAAAGCCGATCGACCCGAAGAGCGTTTATATCCCTCCTGCGTAGACAGGGTCTCACCATGAGCAACGCCAGCGTTTGTCACGACAGGATCATAAGGAGTGGGAAACGGAGTCAGGTTGATAATTCACAATGACTTATACACCATCGGCTGGAATAAGAACTTCGTTTGCGGCTCTCCAGAAATTCGTTGCTCCCAGAGCGCCCGCCGCGGAGCGCTGCGATTTCTGTAGCGCTGCATTAAGCGTCGATCATCAGCATCTCATCCCACTGCAATCCCGTAACCTCGTTTGCGCCTGTGACGCCTGCGCCGTTTTGTTCGGCAGCTCAGGCGAAACTAAATATCGCCGGCTGACTCGAACGATTCGGTATTTGCCGGATTTTCGCCAAACCGATTCGCAGTGGGAGGCGTTGGGTCTCCCGATCGGATTGGCGTTTTTTTTCTACAGCACGCCGGCGGGGAAGGTGGTCGCGCTTTATCCGAGTCCGGGCGGCCCAACGGAATCGCTGCTCGATCTCGCAGCGTGGAACGAAATTGCCGCGCTAAACCCCGCCGTGAAGGAGATGGAGCCGGATATTGAAGGATTATTGGTGAATCGAGTCAAGGAGGCGCGAGACTATTATCGGGTCCCGATCGATGTCTGCTTCAAGCTCACCGGTTTGATTCGGAGGAGCTGGCGCGGGTTCTCGGGAGGCGCGCAGGTTTGGCGTGAGATCGATCAATTCTTTGCCGATTTGAAACAGCGGGCTAAAGCGCGAGGGGAGACCTCCTGTGCCTGACGTAAGTTTCCGCGTGGTGGGCGCGTCGGCCCTGCCCCATGCAGCATCCCCCACGCTCGCCCTTCGGTTGCAGATCGATAACGGAAGCCCCCAAGGAACAGATCCAAAGCATTTTGCTCCACTGCCAGATTCGGCTTGAAGCGACGCGGCGCCGCTATATCGAGCGCGAGCAAGATCGATTGAAAGATCCTTTCGGCCCGCCGGAGCAATGGAGCCGGAGTTTGCGGAGTCTATTATGGACCAACGCAACGCTCATCGTGCGTTCGTTCACCGGCAGGCTGATGGTCGATCTTAACATCCCTTGCACGTTTGATTTCAATGTTGCGGCGACGAAATATTTCGCCGCCCAGCAACAGGGAGAAATCCCGATCGGTTTACTCTTCAGCGGAACTGTTTTCTATCGCGGTGAAAATGGGTTATTACAAGTGACGCAGATTTCCTGGGAGAAAGAAGCGGCCTACTCCCTGCCGGTTAAGCTCTGGAGGGAAATGATGGAGCTTTACTATCCGAACAGCGCCTGGATTTGTCTGCGCCGCGACGTCTTCGAACGGCTGCACGGATATAAGATTCGTGCAGCGATTCCGACCTGGGAAGCTCTGCTGGAAAGCCTGTTACCGGAAGACGGCGAAGCGATTTCGCCGGCATCGCAAGAGGCCCGCCGCCCATGATGCCTGATCCGGTAGAGAAAATCGTGAGGGCGGTTTTGTACGAGGGCTCCATGCTTTATCCGTACCGGCGCTCCGCGCTTAAAAATCGCCATCGTTGGAATTTCGGTGTGCTGTTCCCCCCGAATTGCGATCTGACGGTTTCAGGCGCCGAATCGAGCAGGATGCAAAGCGAGTGTCTTCTCGCAGAAAATTCTCACGCGGCAATTAGCGTGTGCGTGAGATTTTTGCATCTCTTTTCCGCAAGCGCCGGGGAGATTGGGCAGGCGCCGGACGAGAGGCAAGTGAAGGTGCCGGAAATCAGGCTGTCGGAGCTAAGCACGAAGCCGCTCACCGTCCCGTTTAAGTTTGAACCGAACCCTGTCTCTGCCGAAAAGACCAAGCTTTTCTTAGCGGGCGGCCAACAGAAGACAGTTCAAGGCGCGGTCGAGCTGCGCGCAAGGCCTATCGATCAACGAGTTTTCAAGCTCGCTGTGCGCGTACAAAACCTCACGCCTTTTGACGCCGCTCCAACAGAGCGCGATTTGGCGTTGATGTCCTCACTGGTGTCGACGCACGTTATCGTGCGGTCGACAGGAGGCACATTTTTTTCGCTGATGGATCCGCCGGAGAAGTACCGCGACGCCGCGGAAGGCTGGCCACCGAATTCGGACGGCGCGCCGCGCGGAATTTATTGGGATGATTGCGCGCGCCAGTGACGACAGCGCCATGACGCCGGCAAAGATTCTGGTCGCAGGGATTGGGAACATCTTTCTCGGCGACGATGGCTTCGGCGTCGAAGTCGCGCGCGAGCTCGCAAAGCGCAAGCTTCCCGAATCGGTGCGGGTCGTGGACTTTGGCATCCGAGGTTTTGATTTGGCCTACGCGCTGCTCGATGGATACGATCTTACGATCCTTGTGGACGCGGCCCCTCGAGGAGGATTGCCCGGCACGCTCTACAAG
>JBOHVR010000813.1:0-4760 GCA_050735755.1 Binatia bacterium | reverse complement strand
ACGCTGGTGTGAACGTCCGGGGCCGGTGATCTGAAAACGAATTCGGCCTTCGAGAAGGTAAGTCAGGATGGAACGTAACACGGGTGAGAGCAAATCGCGCAAAGCCTATCACCCCAAAAAAGCGGCGCCACGCGACGCGAATTGGCATCAGGGCTGGAAGGAGAGCCGCCGCAAGTTTGCTGAGGGAAGCCGGATTGCGAGCGAAAAGGATCGGGATGCCGCGGGAGCCCTTCGCAATGATTCGGAGACCCGCCGAGAGCGCCGCGCGCGCAAGCAGGCTGATGCTGAAGAGCAAAGCAAGTTCACCGAGGACCTCCGCACAGGGGCTGAACCCGTCACCGAGGAGATCAACCGCGTCACCTCCGAGCAGCTACGGCAGGCAAAAAACGAATTACGCGTGGCCGCCGAAGAGGCCAGACGGGAAGCGGAGGAAATGCGCCGCGCCACGCACAAGGCTCGCCGGGTGAAAGAAGAGTTGCTGGCAGCGAGTGAGCGGTTGCAGGAGGCGGCAGACGAACATACCGCGATTCTGACCGAACTGTCTCGCCAGGAGCACCGCCGGTCGTCTTCTAAAGCCTAGACCTACGCCTTCTTCCGGGGGCCGGGCACGTCTGGTCCCCCTCTCGGTGCGCGGGCTGAAGGTCGTACACAGCACCCCCTGAGGCTTTGAACTTTTCGCGCTTGGGTCTCGACTCTCTCCGTCAAAACCCGAACTTGAAACCTCAGACGAATTTCTGCTAATCCTATCTCCCCCACAGCTCCTGGGTGGCCAGACGAGCGCCTTGGGCCATCGCCTCGAACTTGGCCCAAGCGATCTGCGGGTCTCCGACTCTGGGCCCGAGCCCGCAGTCCGTGCCGGCGATTACGTTCTCGCGCCCGACAATCTTGGCATAGCGCAGCAATCGGTCCGCGATCAGCCGCGGGTGCTCAATGAAGTCGCTGTAATGTCCCACGACGCCGGGAACCAGAATCCTTCCTTCGGGGAGCTTCACCTCTTCCCACACCCGCCACTCGTGCTCATGGCAGGGATTCGACGCCTCGAGCGAATATGCGCCGGCGCGCACCTTTAGAATCAGATCGATAATGTCTCGCAGTGGAATGTCGTATTTATGCGGGCCATGATAGCTTCCCCAGCAAGTATGAAACCGTACTTTTTCAGGCGGGATGTCTCGGAGCGCGTGATTGAGCGCGTCGACGCGCAACTCGGCGTATCTGCGATACTGCGCGACACTCATATCGGGGTAGATCTGCCAGGCGTCGGGTAAATCGGGATTATCGATTTGCAACAGGAAGCCGGCCTGAGCGATGGCGCGGTACTCTTCTCTCATCGCTTCGGCCAAGGCAAACAGGTACTCTTCCTCGTTGCGATAGTAATCGTTCTTCAGCCAATGTTCGAGCGTGCCGGGAGCGACCGCGGGAAGGAACGCTTCCTCGACTTTGACGCCTTGAAGCGCGACCTTGAAGGTCTCGATCTCTGCCTTTACGGCGGCGTGGCCGATGTACTTGAGCGGACCGTTGCAGAAGACCCGCCACACGTTTTCGCCGCGGATCGTGGTTAATCTCTTCTGGAAGTATTCAGAGAATTCCTTCAGGTCGCGGCCGAAGATCGTCGAAGGACGCTCTTCCGGCTTGGCGGGGCGCTCGACAAAGCCGCTGAGGCGCTCGCGCGCATAGCGGGAAAAGTTGGGTTTGCCCAGCTCGCCATCATTGATGATATCAAGGCCGCAATCGAGCTGTTTCTTCACGACTTCCGCGACCGCGCTGCGCGCGCGCCGGGCGAGCGCCTCAGCGTCGTAGGGCTGCGCGTTATTTCTCGCCGCGAGCATTTTCTTTAGGTCTTCGGGTTGCGGCAGGCTGCCGGCATGGGTCGTGAGAATCCGTTCGCTGCTGCGCTTCATGGCTCCTCCGATGTTTTTAGCAAGGGGCGACGAAATGTTTGACGTGAGTCAGGACAGGGCATAGACGCCGGCAAGTCGGATGGGGCGCTTGTTCGCGGATCGTATCGCGATCACGAATACGCCTGGTAGATTCCGTCGAATTTGGCGAGCTTGAAACGCACCATGTTGCGCGCGGCGGCGCGAATCAGCTCGCGGTCCCGCGCGGAATTGGCCAGGCCGGCGACTGTCTTTGCCGCCATGTCCGTATGTTCTTTATCGACCTTACCATGGACGATGAAAAACACTCGCGCGTCGTTATCGAGACCGTAGTGCCGCGCCAGATAACGGTCGAATTCTTCTGAATAGCGACACACCATGGTCTCGTTGACGAGCGCGCCGGCGCGGGCTTCCGCTTGCGAGCCTAGAAACATGCCTCTGAGGATGGCTCCGATATGCGCGACGCATTCGTAGATCATGAGTTCATTGTCAAAATCTTCGTCCGTCAATCCGATCGCCTTGCCGAATCGCTTCATCAAATCGGGGTGGGACTGCTCCTCATTAAAGAGATATAAGAACTGGTTGTACACGGCCGAGTTGCTCGCGTTCTTGACCATGCAGAAGGCCAGTCCCTTGAGGATCGCGTGGTTCGAAAGATAGTGTTGAAGCGCAAAGCCTTGAAGCCTCTTTTGCGAAAGCTTGCCTTCCCTTAACTCGCTGAAGAAGCGGGTGCTCATCAGTTGGTCCACGCCCGGCCGAATGGTCTCCTGAAGCAGCGACTTGATAAACGCCGAACTTTCCATGCTCGCTCTCCTTGACTCAGGGGCTCACGGGTACCGCCGAAACGGTCTCAAACCGATAACAAAGTGTCAAGAGAGGCGGGATGCCCGCTCTACGACGGGCGAGATTGATTTTCACAGTCCGGCGAGTGCTTCTGTGGACCGGCAGTCAAGATGGGAATCGCGAAGAAGGCAAGCTTTATCGCGAAAAGAAACCGCGGCGCGGCGATTTCGGACTCGATCGAGCTAACCGGATCGCGAACTCGATTTCCTTTACTGCGTCGGGGCAATATCGCGCTGCATATTGAAGAAGAGATTGAGCGGCTTCTTCATCACATTCTAGATCGTATTCGTGGGGCGACCTATTGATGTAGCTACGGATCAACCGCGCCCTTTCTAGCGCCCGACGTGCGGTGGAGCCCTCGGGGACATGGCTCAATAAAGAATCGTGCGAGTCGGGCCGCAAGATGATTTTCACTGGCATACATAAGGAATTATCACAACAACAATAATCAAAGGCAATAGTTTTTCAGTTACGGAAAAATAATTCACGAAAGTTTTTTTGCCACCGGCTAATGTCCCAGAGCTGAGACAACAAAGACAAAGATTATTCGCGCCGGCGCTTATGCTCGGGCTAGTTGACGCCGCGATTAGCCGAAGTAAAATAGCCGATCGGTCAATATTTGTCGATTGAGGGTTGAACAATAGATTACCTGCCGTTTATCCCCGACGGAGCTCTTTGTTTTTTCTCATAGGCAATGACTGGCCGCGCCGCGAAAAACTACCTGGAAGCGAGTAGGACCGATAAAAATCGGCATACTGTGTTGAGCTGACAGCGAAGGAGTACATTATGTTTGCCCCGCGAACACTAGCTGAAATCAAAGACGATATTCGGAGCCGCGTCGGCCACCGGGTTCCGTTTCTTCATGCCGACAAGACGGAGGTGGAAGAAGCGCTGGGGAAACTGGGTAGTATCGAGCCCGAACCGTGGGCTGCAGCCTGGAATGAAATCGGCGCGCGCTGGGAAAGCAGAGCGAAATCCGCGGAAACGGAAAAAAATGCCGCGCGAGCCAAAGAGGCTTATCTCAAAGCTTACGGCTACTACGGCATCGGGCGTCATCCCTTTCCCAATTCTCCGGCCAAAGAGCATGCTTACCGCAAGACCAAGGAAATGTACCTCGCCGCTTCGCGCTACTTCGATATTCCGCTTGGGCGCGTTGCGATCCCGTTCGAAGGCAAACAAATCGTTGGGCACCTCAGACTGCCCAAGAAGGTGCCCGCGCCTCTGATCCTGCATTGGGGCGGGATCGATAATTGGAAGGAGGAACGTCTTACTTTTGCGGAAGCGTTCGTGCGGGAAGGCTGGGGATGTTGGGTGATGGATAGCCCCGGCACGGGCGACTCCCCGGTTCGTGCCGGCCCCGAGGCAGATCGGGTCTATTCGGCGGCGATCGATTACTTGGCGCGGTGTCCCGAAATCGATCCGAAGAGGATTGCCGTCGTCGGCGCTAGCTTCGGGGGCTACTGGTCCACCAAGCTCGCCTACGTCGAGCGCGAGCGGCTGCGCGCCGCGGTCAACTGGGGCGGCGGCGTTCACTATTTCTTTCAACCCGAATGGCAGGAAAAATCGCGCAACGCGCCCTCCTACTTGTTCGACCTGATCGAAGCGCGCGCGAATCTCTTTGGCAAGAAGACTTTCGAAGAGCTCAATCAGGTCATGCCGGCGCTTTCGCTCAAAAACCAGGGTTGGCTGGGAAAACCTTGCGCGCCACTCTTATTGGTCAATGGCAAAGAAGACAAGCAGGTTCCGATCGAGGATCTTTATCTGCTGCTCGAGACCGGCGACCCAAAAACCGTGCGCCTTTTCCCCGGGGGACACATGGGAGCGATAGCCGACATTTTCCAGACTGTCATCAAATGGCTTCATTCAGCGCTCGACTAGGAGGATCCGGTGAGTCTGTACCAACTGCAGACGTTGATGTTCGAGGCCAACCGAGATCCGGAGCGGAGGGGGGAATAGCGCAAAGATTTTCTGCTGGCGCGACAGACTGTGTGAAAACTCGATCGGAGCCCTTCGACTAAGCTCAGGGCGAACGGTTAAGTACTT
>JBOHVR010000812.1:0-4643 GCA_050735755.1 Binatia bacterium | reverse complement strand
GGGAGACAGGGAGAAAAAACTCCTGAGGAGACATGAGGCAAAAGAGGAAAGAAACGATAGAGACAAGCAGAAAGGACAAAAGGGGCGCTTGGGATCTAGGATTTCTCGCGGAGTCTATCCTGAGCATTGCCGAAGGACTCGAAATGACAGGAGGGATCAGAGACAGCATTTTTCCTATCAGGACACAGTCCTCATTTCATTCTTTCCTCGCCTGCCATGCCTGCCGCTACAGTCCGTTCAGAGCGAAAAAACGAGGTGCGATCGAGGACCTTCTCCTGGAACTGTTCGAGGTAAAGATAGATCACCGGCGTGATGTAGAGAGTAATAAACTGCGAAACCACCAAGCCGCCGACGATCACGAGGCCCAGCGGCCTGCGCGAGGCGCCATCGGCACCGAATCCGAGCGCGATCGGTAGCGCGCCGAAGACCGCGGCAAGCGTTGTCATCATAATGGGACGGAAGCGATCCATGCTGGCGTCGTGGATGGCTTTCTCGGCCGGCTCGCCAAGCGCCACGCGCTGCAGCGCGAAGTCAACGATCATGATGCCATTCTTTTTCACGATTCCCATCAGCATAAACATGCCGACGAACGCGTAAAGCGACGCCTGCTCGCCGAAGAGATAGAGCGTCAGTAGCCCGCCGACCAACGCCGTAGGCAGCGTCGAAAGCACGGTCAGAGGGTGCAGGTAACTTTCGTAGAGGATCGCCAGGATTACGTACATGACAAATACGGCAAGCGCCATGAGAGTGGTCAAATCACGCACCGTGTTGGCGAACGTCAGCGCTTCTCCCTGCAGGCCCGCCCGCACTGTCGGAGGCACCACCTCAGCAGCAGCCGAGGTGACGAAGTCGGTCGCCTCGCCGATCGCCACGCCGGGCTTGAGGTTAAAAGAAATCGTAACGCTGGTGAACTGGTTTAAGTGGTTCACAGCCTGAGGCCCCAACGATGATTTCCACGTCACTAAAGCGCTGAGTGGAACCAAGTTCTTGCCATCGTCGGACTTGATGTACAGAAGCGATAGATCCTGCGGCTCGGAGCGCGCGGAGTCTTCGGCTTCGAGAATAACCTGATACTGATCTTCGGGTTTCTTAATCAGGTAGAGATAATTCTGCGAGTACGCGTTGCGCAATAACGCTAAAATGCGCGCCTCGGAAACGCCGTACGTGCGCGCCTGATCGCGGCGGATCTCGATATCGAGATTGGGAGTATGATTGAAGAAGTCCGAGGAGAGAGTTGCAAACCCCGGATAAGCCTGCAGCTTCTCCATAAGTTTGGCAGAGACTTCATACACCTGGTCGGGGTTCACGCCGGATAGAGAGAAGGCGTACTGACCCTGGCTCTGATTGGTTGCCCCGGTGCTGATCTCCAGGACGGGAAATGGCCGCAAGAACGGAAGCACGCCCGGTATGGTTGCTAATTTGCCGATTAACTGACCTGTCACTTCCTCGATCGGCGCGCGCTCCGCGGGCGGCTTGAGGAATGCGAGCAGGAGCCCCTGGTTCGACGACTGAAACTGGGAATTCCCGCTCATCGTGAAAGTGGCTCTGACACTCGGGTCCTGCCGCAATACTTCATCGGCTTGGTCCTGCAAGGCGCGCATTTGCTCGGGAGAGGAACCCTCGCGGCCGATCATGACGCCCCACACAAAGCTGCTATCGCCCACGGGCAAGAAAGCCTTGGGGATGATCATGAAAAGCCATACCGTGCCGGCAAGACAGGCAACCCAGATCAGAGCCGAAATCGAGCGGAAGCGCAGAAACCACCAAAGCGATCTGCCATAAGCGCCGAGGACCCGCTTTTCGATCCCGCCGATCACCCGTTCCGTGCGGGTTTTCTTGGAACCTTCACCGCGTTCTTTGAGGAGCCGCGCGCACATGAGCGGCGTCAAAGTCAACGAGACCAGGCCCGATGCCATGATCGCCACAACGATCGTGACAGCGAACTCGCGGAAGATGCGGCCAACGAGGCCGGACATGAAGACCAGCGGAATGAAGACCGCGGCGAGCGAGATCGTCATCGAAATAATGGTAAAGCTGATCTCCTTCGCGCTGCTGATAGTCGCCTGGAGAGCGCGTTCACCGTGCTCCATCCGGCGCACGGTGTTCTCGAGAAAAACGATCGCGTCATCGACGAGGAATCCGATCGCCAGGGTGAGCGCCATCAACGAGAGGTTGTCCAGGCTGTAGCCCAGGAGGTCCATGGCGACGAATGTAATAAGAAGCGATAGGGGAAGCGCCACCGCCGGGATCAGGGTATCGGCCGCCCGACCCAGGAACGCGAAAATCACAACGACCACGAGGACGAAAGCGATTGCGAGCGTCATTTGCACGTCGGCAACGGAGTGGACGATGGTCTGCGAGCGGTCGTAGATCGGCGTGACGCGCACTGATCCGGGAAGCTCCGCGCTGATCAACGGCAGCAGCTCGCGGACGCTCTTCGCGACTTCTACGGCATTGGCGCCTGCCTGGCGATTCACCGCGACGATCACCGTCGCCGAGGGCGGAGGAAAGCCGCGCACCCAGAAGCGCATGTTGATTCGCTCATCCTGGACGGACTGTTCCACTTGGGCCACATCGCGCAGGTATACGGGGGAGCCGTTCTTGCTGTTGATGATGAGGTTGCTGTACTGCTCCGCGCTTTCGAGCTGGCCCTGCGGGCGAAGCAATAATGTTCCCGCCGCGCCGTCGAACTGGCCGGCGCCCACGGAGCTGGTGCCGTTCCTGACCGCGGCGACGACATCATCGACCGATATGGCGCGCGCCCACATGGCGGAAGGATCGGCCTTAATCCGAATTGCCGACTTGGTGCCGAAAACGTTCACGCTGCTTACGCCGCGCAGGATGCTGATGCGCTGGCCGACCTGAGTGCTGGCATAATCGTAGAGCTGGCCCGGGGTAACCGAGTCACTGGTCAAAGCGATGTACATGATCGGCTGGTCATTGGGATTGGTTTTAGAAAAGGTTGGCGGCGAAGGAAGATCGACTGGCAGGCTGCCCGTGGCCCGCGAGATGGCCGTCTGCACGTCGGTCGCGGCGGCGTCAATATTTTTGTCGAGAGCGAACTGGAGTGTGAGGCTCGCATGTCCCTGGCTGCTTTTAGAGGTCACGAGCTCCAGTCCGTTGATCTGCATGAACTGTCTTTCAAGCGGGGTCGCGATGTTATTCGCTACCGTCTCGGGGCCCGCGCCCGGATAGCTTACCTGCACCTGGATGACGGGATAGTCCACCGCGGGCAAATCGTTCACCGGCAGACGCCAGTAGCTAAACATGCCGAAGAAGATAACCGAGACGGTCAAGACCGTCGTCATAACCGCCCGGCGAATAAAGGGTTCAGAGAAATTCATGACTTCTCCTCCGGTTTAGCCGGCTGGGATGGCTTGCCGGCGGCGCTCGGTTGCGTGACACGGACTTTGCCGCCGGGTGTTACCCCGAGCTGGCCGGCGATGACCACTTGCTCGCCTGCCTTGACACCTTTATTGATCACAACGAGATCGCCTTGACGCTGTCCGACCGTGACCGGACGCAGCTCGGCGGTGGAGTCTTGCTTCACGACATACACGAACGGACCTTTGGCTGACATCTGCGGCGCGTCCGCGGGAACCAGCACGGCCCCTTGTTGGATGTCCAGAATGAGACGGACGTTGGCGAACCGGCCGGGCCAGAAGCGACGATCGTTGTTGCCGATTGTGGCGCGCAGCTTGATTGTGCCGGTTCCTTCCTGCACCGAGTTGTCAAGAAAAGTCAGTTTTCCCTCACGCGGCTTGTCCGGCTCATCGGGGAGGCGCACTTCCGTTTTAAGCGTTCCGTGCGACATGTTTCGCTGCACAGCCGTTAGATCAGTTTCGGGGATAGTAAAATCTGCGTAGATCGGATCGAGACGCTGGATGACGAGGAGCGAGCCGCTATTGGCGGTGACCACGTTGCCACGGTCGACGAGGCGCTCGCCCGCGCGGCCGTCAATCGAGGACCGAATCGTGCAATATTCGAGGTTGAGCCGCGCGGTTTGTACGGCTGCCTGGTTTTGCCTGACTTGGGCGTCGGCGACTTCAATGGCATTTTTCTTGGCGTCATAGTCTTGTCTCGATACGGCCCGCTGATCCGTGACGCTCGCGACGCGATCGAAATTGATTTTGGCCAGACTCAATGCCGCTTGCGCCTGCGCAAGGTTCGCCTCCGCCGCGTTGAGCTGGGCCTGGAACGGTCGCGGATCGATCGTGAAAAGCACCTGGCCCCTCTTTACCTCGGCCCCGTCGGCAAAATGGATCTGAGTGATGCGGCCGGAGACTTGAGGCTGGATGGAAACGACCTCGCGCGCGACAATTTTGCCGATGGCGTCAAGGTAAAGGGGGACATCTTCTGTGGCCGCCGCAACAACAGATACGGGGGCCGGCGGTCGCTCGAACTCGGCCGGAGCTTTCTCTTTGCAGCCGGCGACGAGAGCCGTGAGGCAAACCAACCCTAACACTCGGATCGAAATTAGTCTGCGAGAAGTCATGTGAAATCTCTTCCTACCGTAGCGCCGCGTGTCACAAAGTGGATGTTTACTCACCTTATATAAAAGCAAACTAACCAGCGAGCAGCGACAACGCTTTGGGATTGTAGTGGCGCTTGATCGCTTGATCCTTTATGCCCAGGCCTAGAAG
>JBOHVR010000811.1:0-3392 GCA_050735755.1 Binatia bacterium | reverse complement strand
GTGGTATACTCCGGATAAAGTACCAACAGCGTGAGACACTGCACTAGAAGCGTTGCCTTCTGGTAATTCTATTTTTCAATCCTAAATCCAACTGCGCAACTCCTGCCGTAGAACAAAGCAAACGGTCATATCAGTTTGTCCAGCCATAATGCCAGCCGGCGGCAAGACTGCGACTCAAACAATCCAAAAGGCAACGGCCGTTCGTAGATAGGGCTAGCGGCATCAACATGCGCTGCCGCTGGTTGAGCCAAGCACAACAAACAACAACCGAGGAAGGAGAAATACAATGAAAGTTTTTCGCAAAGATAGGGCTCATCAAGCGGTCGCGATTTTTGTGGCTGCGCTGATGGCGCTGGCGGGAATAACACCTACGGCGCGGGCAGCCAATCACCGGGAAGCGCCGATCACTTCCTTAGACCATAAGGCGGACATCACGGATTTTTTTGCGTTTCGCAGTTACGATGCCGAGAGCCAGAAGGTCGCGTTCATTCTGGCGGTTGATCCGTTGCTCGAGCCCTCCAACGGACCCAACTATCATCCTTTTGATCCCGAGCTGCTCTACGAGATTAAGGTGGACAACAATCGCGACGGGATCGAGGACGTACGATTTCAGTTCCAATTTGACACCGAGATCCGGCTTCCCGGCGTTTTTACCGGATTCGTCGGCGGAGTTGCGGGGATACCGCCGATCACGGCTCTGGATGGCGCCGGATCCGAGGGATTTAGCTTGCGGCAGAATTACTCGGTTACCATGGTGCGGGGGAGTGTGGTAACGCCGCTAACGAATTCAACGGGAAAGCCTCTCTTCGCGGTGCCGGCCAATGTCGGGCCGCGGACGATGCCGAACTATCCGGCGTTGTTTGAGCAGGGAATCTATATGCTGAGCAACGGCGTGCAAGTCTTTTGCGGGACTGTAGACGACCCCTTCTGGATCGATCTCGGCGCCGCGTTTGATTCGCTCAATTTCCGCCAAACGCGTGTTCAGGGCGGTATCCTACGGTCGTCAATTGACGCCGATGAACGGAGGAACTACGCGGCCGACGATGTTTCGGGTTTTAACGTCAACGCATGCGCCCTCGAGATTCCGATTACCATGCTGACGAGCGATGGAAATGTTCATCCTGCCACGGACAAAGAAGCCGTCATCGGCACCTGGGGAACGACGTCGCGCCCGCGCTCGAAAACTTACAGCGCGACCCCTGGCGGCGCGCCGACGTTGTCGACGGACTATGTGCAAATTCAACGCATGGGCAATCCTCTCATCAACGAGCTGATCATCGGCACCGGGGACAAGGATAAATTTAGTATGAGCCACCCTGCCGATGACGCGCAGTTCGCGGGTTACGTTCTCGATCCTGTCTTGGCGCAAGTTTTCGCTTCTATTGGCATCCCGGTGCCTCCGGCTCCGCGGACCGACCTGCTGCCGCTGGTGTTGTTCATGCCCCCGATCTGTCCCGGTTGCGCAGCCAGCGGCGAAGGTCCTGTCGCAGATCTCTTGCGGCTCAACACCGGCGTGAATCCGACGCCGCTCGCCGAGGCAAAACGGCTCGGTATCCTCGCCCATGACAAGAAAGGCGAGCCCACGCCCGATTTCGCCGGTTTTCCCAACGGGCGCAGAGTGGTCGATGACGTGACCGACATTTCGGCGCGGGCCGTCGCGGGCGTTCTCAACCCCGCCTTCAACGTCGCGCCCAACAATCGGATCGGCGACGGCGTCAACATCAACGATAGGCTCCCGTATCGCGGCACCTTTCCTTACCTGAACCACGCGCACAGCGGCCGCGACAGCCGCCACGTCGATGCCGGCGAACGAGGGTTCCCAGCTCGCTAAGAACTTTCGTCGGGAGAGGCAGCCATGCCAATAGAACTAACCATAATCCGGAAGAGCTCGCACGCATGCACCATTCTCCCTCTCCCGCGCGCGGGATGGGGTGAGGGCGAAGTCCGCGCAAACCACCCTCACCTTCATCCTCTCCCTCCAAAAGGAGGGCGAGGGCATTTTCGGACGCCACTTCTCTCATCGTCGCCAAGGAAAAGATATTTCGGGTTATACTTAGCTCGAATAGTCGCCGTGATTCTGGCGCTCGTGTTTATCAGCGCTGCGCTTTGGGCCGGCAGTCAGGATGTTGACCAAGCCATTCTGTTCTACCAGCACAAACTGCAGCGCAGGCCAACCGACGTGAGGTCCTTGCATGGGCTAGGTGATGCCTTTATCAAGAAGGCGCGCGTGAGCGGCGACTTCAAATACTTCGACCTCGCTGCGCAGGCCCTGACCGAAGCTCTTAAAATTGACCCAGGCAACGGCGGTGTTTTGCGCCACATGGCGTATGTGTCTTTCTCCCGCCACGAATTCCAGCAGGCTGTGCGCCAGGCGGCGCGCGCGCTCGAGCTCAATCCGGCAGACGCTCATGCTTACGGCGTTCTAGGCGATTCTCATCTGGAACTGGGGGAGTATGAAGAGACGGCCAACGCCTACGGCAAAATGATTGAGCTCGATCGGGGTTTTTATGCGCATGCACGCATGGCGGGTCTAAGAAGTATTCGCGGCGACACAAGTGGCGCGATCACTGACTTGGAAGCAGCGATCGAATCCGGAAGGAAAGACGCGGTGCCGAGAGAAAGTCTTGCTTGGGCTCAATGGCAGCTCGGGAACGAATACTTCTCGCTGGGCATGGTCGAGCAAGCGGAAAATCAATACCTGAAAGCGCTGAACACTCATTCGAATTACTACCGCGCCCTAGCCGGCATGGCGCAGGCGCGGGCGGCGCGGAAAAAATACCCCGAAGCAATCCAGCTTTATCAGAAAGCTTTGGGCATTATTCCGCTGCCCGAATACGCCGCCGCGCTCGGTGATTTGCTGAACCATCTCGGCCAATCGGAGGAATCCGCGCGCTATTACCGTCTGGTCGAATACATCGGGCGGCTGAGCGCGGCCAACCAGGTCATTTACAATCGCGAGCTGGCGTACTTCTATGCCGATCATGACCTGAAGCTCGCCGTAGCGCTGGAGCTGGCGCAAAAGGAAATTGAGATCCGCAAAGATGTCCATGGCTACGATGTGCTCGCCTGGACTCTCTATAAGAATGAGAGGTATGACGAGGCTCTGCAAGCTATTCAAGAAGCCCTCAAGCTCGGCACGAGGGATGCCAAGCTCTTTTTTCATGCCGGAATGATCTATCGACGTCTGGGAGAAACCGAAAAAGCCAAGGAGTTCTTGAGTCGCGCCCTCGTGACGAACGCCCACTTCCATATTCTCCAAGCCGACGTGGCTCGGCGGGCGCTCGCGGAAATGGAAGCGCGGGGCGCCGCGGTCGCCCACGACAACGGCCATGGCGAATAAGCGCGTATTCTCGCTGTCAGTCGTTCTGCTGCTTGCCGGGATTCTGCTGAGC
>JBOHVR010000810.1:0-4204 GCA_050735755.1 Binatia bacterium | reverse complement strand
CTTTTCCGCTTCCCTTGGCTTGCGCTTTGCCCGGCTTTCGCTGCCCACATCTACTTGGATTGATTCCGCCAGAGAATATTCGATGGAAAAGCTCGGTGTCAATCGCTCGTCTTTATGCGCAAGCCTGAACGCCATTCTCTTGCCTGGCGTCTGATTTGCTCCGCAACAAGCCCATTACAGAGTGGTCGCAAAAAAATCAGCGACGCGTCTTTGATAATCCGGACTGAGCTGTCCATGAAAGAGGTCCTCATGAAACCAAAACCTCGCCTTGCCATTATTTCTCAGCGCCTCTTGCAACAATGCGGCATGTTGAAACGGTATCAACAGATCGTCTTTGGAATGAATGATCAGGACGGGAATGTGGAGGTTCTTGGCGCTTTCCATGGGCGAAACTTTTTCGAGGTCCACGCCGAGAAATAGCCTCGCCCACAATTGAGTGAGCCAGGCAAGCGGATATTTAAGGAACGGCAGCCGAAAGAGTACAGGCGCCAAAAAATCAAGTCGAGCGTAGCTCGAATCGGAAACCACCGCCTTCACTTCTGCAAGCTGCGGCGCTGCCATTAACGCCACCGCCGCACCCATGGAAAATCCCCACACGCCGATCTCTCTGATGCCACGGGACTTGAGAAACTCAATCGCCGACCTCAGATCACGGGTTTCCTCCGCTCCCACCGTGGAATAGCGACCGCCGCTCGCGCCCAGGTAGCGAAAGTCGAATAAAAGCAAGTTGTACTTTTCGGTCAAAAACCCGACCACTGGCAGGATATTGCCTTTGTCTGCCGGATAACCGTGAAGCGCGATAATAGTCTTTGCTTCTTGAGACTGCTTATGACGAATGAACCACCCGTGCAAAGTAACCTTATCGCTCGAAACAAATGAAACTTCTTCGTAGTCAAGACCGAGATCTTTGGGCGTGATGCTGGAGACGATCTTGAAGGGCCTGACCGCGTTATAGAAGCCCCAGAGCGAGGCAAAGAAAAAAAAGAAGACGACAAGGAACAGAAGAGACATTGGCCGGGACATCTGCCGCTTCATGACGTTGAACCGACCGTCTTGAACTCTGCGCGCAGAGAGGCCCTCTTGAGGCCCACCCTGACCTAAAATAGCGTTGCCCTAGTTATCTGACAGATTTCCCGTAAGGCCGCCAAGCAGCCGCGAACCCCGTAACAACGACCGGCAGAACAGAAAAAGAGCCACCGCCCAATCGTAATAGTGGCCTAGGGTCTTCTAGGCGCGCGCCGAAAAGCAGGGCGTCTGAACTCTTCTTCCCTGCCGCCGGCCTGTTTTAATAGCCGAGCGAACTTCTTCCCTGTCACGTCGTCCACAAAATTCATCATCATATGATCACGCACGCTCTTGATCTTCTGCCGGATCGTATTCTTGCGCACGGTATCCTGTCCCGCCAACCGCAAATCTTCGGTCGAAAGGGAAACGGTTCTTTGTCGACCTCTTGCAGAGAGTCGAAGAGCGAACCTGTCGTCTTCAACTTCGTCTATGAGACTATACTCGAGGTTCTTATCGATGCTGCGAACGATTCCCCTTAGCAGTTCTTCATTTTCTTTAAACACTTCACGTCCAGTCATAGCATCCTCCCGGGACTTGCTTAACAAAAAAACCCCAAGGATGAGTTAAATCCCTTGGCGCTTGGGAACATTTTTGAACAGCCTACCTTATCGGGTTGTCAGCGTAAGATCAAACCCTCATCCCCGGCCAAATCTGCCTCCGTTTGTGAAGCCGGGAGGCCAGGGAGGTGCTCTCCACCAATTGTCCATGCCGGAAATGTCACTTGGATGTCACGTTGACAAGGGAACAAACCGCTGCCGGATGGCAAAAAGCTGGGCAAAACCCGGACAAACCCTTACATGATTTTTGTTCATGGTCCTTTTCGCGGCAAATTCGGTGTTTCTATGACCCGGAAGACCTTAGGGAAACGATTGGCATATGGCTTGCCCAATAGGGAGATATGTTCTCGAAAATGGTCTTAAAAGGTCTGAAGTGCAAATCGGAGAGGGGTCAAGCGGTCGTCGAATTCACCTTTGTCGCCCTATTCTTCTTCATGCTCATCTTCGCGATCGTTGAGTTTTCCCATCTTTTTTACACGCGGTTGACGTTACAGCATGCTCTCAGCGAAGCCGGCCGATTCATGATCACAGGCCAAGGCCTTGATATTTCAGGTAAGAATCCAAACGCGAGGCTGACTATTATAAAAAATAAGTTCTGCGAGAAACTCATTGGAACCGGCCTCACCTGCGCGGACTTGGACTCTCATTTATCCGTGGACTGCCCCGGCGGTTGTACTCAACCGGCCGGAGGAGCCGGGCAAACCGTAACGGTTGCTGTCACCTTTGAAAAGCATTGGTTCACGGCTCTCTTTAACAATATCAGCGGCGGACCGGTTTCACTGACGGTTAGCACGACCTGGAAAAATGAACCCTATCTTTCGAGTTGAGGTTACGACCGTGCATGAATCAAAAGACATTCTCCGCTCCAATCGAGCTCAAGCTCTCGTCGAATTCACTCTCCTGATGCCATTTCTGATTGCCTTGGGCCTGGCCGTCATCGAATTTTCCAACATTATCTACAACTATCTCGTGTTAACTCATCTTGCTCGCGAGGGCGCCAATGTTACTTCGCGCGAGCCCGGCATCAGGGGAAGCGCCACGTGGGCCAGTCAAGTCAATGGCGACTTGAACGCCGTACTGAACTCGGCGAGCGCCGTTATCAAAACAACCCATCGGCCTGCGTGGAGAGTTACATACTCCATGATTGTTTGGAATCCGGCGGCCGACTGCGGCAAGCTCAGCGACGGAAAAACCACGGATCGTTTTGTCATCGAACGCAACGGGACCGCTCCCGGCTGGACGAATCCTGTTTGGACTTACGGGGAGCTGCCGGTGACAAACAACAGCCATATCGGGGCCGACGGAGCCTGCGCCAACATTGCCTTGCCCGATATCAATTCGCTGACTCAGGGACAAATCCTTCACGTCATCGAAGCATTCTATGATTACACTCCCAACCGGCTTACACCCGTGCATAACCTCATCGGTTCGGTTGTCCCGGGAACATTCTATTCCCGGTCCGTATTCATGGACATACCCGGCTAAACATCGACAACAGAAAGAGCGTACCTGATATGAAAGAACTCGACGATAAGGGACAGATATTCATTTTCTTTACGTTGGCCTTTGTCCTGCTGGGGCTTTTTATCGGCCTGGCGGTAGACGGAGGACGGGCATACTTTCTCAAAGCGCAACTCGCCCGGCAAGTTGACCCGGCGGCACTTGCGGCAGCAGCAAAGATAGGGGTCAGTTCCAGCGCCGCGCAAGAGGCCGCCTGCGATACGGCCAAAATGAACGGCCTGGATTGTTCGAACCTGACGGTTACGCCTGAAACCGTAACCGATCCCGAAGGAAAACCGGTTGACGGAGTGCGTGTCACCGCAAGCGCTCCGATGCCGACAACCTTTATGCGACTCGGGTTGTTGATCGGCTGCGGGACCGTGTGCGAGTCGATCAACATCGCAGCGACCGCGGTCGCTGCTCCGGGTGGCACTTTTGATCTGGTCATGGACTTGGATGACACGACTTCTATGTATGGGGCTAAGCTAAGCGCGGCCAAATCCGGCGCCCACACGCTGGTCGACGCGCTGCTTCCAGGCGGCGGTAGCTCCTCTGCGCTTGTCAGTCTGGTTCCTTTCCGCGGATGTTATAACGGCGCGGGGACCAACAATTGCAAGGATGCTGATGAGTATAGTGCCGGCGACATTGTCTCCCTGACCAGCGACGGCACCAAACTCCATAACGCGATCAACGCGCTTGATGCCGCGGGGAAGTCCGGCACCAACGTCTGCGAGGGGCTGAAAAGAACACGGCAAGAGCTGTTCGAATCCGGGGTTGCCCGCCTTACCGGCGCCAAATTCATTGTGATCCTGACTGACGCTGACAACAGTTACAACGAAAGCAAGGCGGGACTATACGTATCAGCCGCGTGCAAGCCGTCCGCATCTGCCAAAGCTCCTTCAGACCAAAATCGTGATTTAGGATCTAAGACCTATAGCCTGGCCAGCGACATCAAGAGCGGGGCAACCGGAGATGGTCAAAACGGCGCACCGGTTACCATCTTTGTCATTGTCTACGGCGTCGGGGCCAGCGGGCCTTTTCCTACCGCTTGCGATCCTTCAATGATAAGCGATAGCAAGCAC
>JBOHVR010000809.1:0-4926 GCA_050735755.1 Binatia bacterium | reverse complement strand
TTCTAATACCAAGCTCGTGACGTGGATCATCTGCGCGAAGGGATGGGACAGAGCTCTGGCTTCAATCAGCGAGCGGAAAAAGTCAAACCCCAGCGAGCGACTGGGCGCTCCGTGGACGCCCAAGGGGACGTTGAGAGTCTCGGCTTCCCGGTAGAGAACGTCAAAGTAGGTATCGCCTAACGGCTTCTGAAAACCGACGGGAGCCACAACCCCTCCGACCATGCCTAGATCCGTGACGCAACGGCGCAGCTCCTTCGCCGCCTCACAAATGTCCTGAATCGGCAGGAGAGCCACCGCGCCGAGACGTTGGCTCAGTTTGATGTAGCGGTCGGCAATCATGTCGTTATATGCGCGGCATACGACGACGGCCCATTCCGGGTCCTGAATGAAACCCTCAGCCAAACCCGCCGTGGGATAGATAACGGTTTGGTGAATTCCTTCCCGGTCCAGGACTTCAAGCCAGCTTTTGGGATCATCCGGCGCAACAACATAAGGCCGACCATCGGCGATCCTCCGCGCCATGCGCTGAAACCCGTCCAAAGTAGGAAAGAAAGGAAGTGACAGGATTTCTTTTCTTCCCCGATAGGGCGGCTCCAGGTACTCGAAGATAATTTCATCCTTCTCAAAAATGTGGCCGTCGGTATCGACAATTTGCGCTGCCATGGTCCCTCCTATCTCAGGGGAAAGGGAGTGTTGAAGTAATGCTTCTTTGCCATGACTCGATCCCTTCTATCTCATCCCTCTCTCTAGTTCTGTCTTTTTTATCAATCTCTGATCGATTGCGTAAACCATTCCGTGGGAATTTCTTTGCCGATGCCGGCTTTCTGCGCCGCATGGTACACCGCCGTGCACACCGCGCCGAACTGCGCCCCCATGACACCCAGATTCAAGAACCAACTGGTTTGATCGTCAGACGTTCGACCCGCTGTCTTTCCGGCGATGAGATCAGCCAGGGTCGGCATGGCCAAAATTTCCTGACGCGGCTCCCTTCGCGGAATGATCGCTGCTTCTTGTGGCTGTCCCGCCACATATCCGAGAAACCCGTGGGCAGCATAAAACGCTCCCGGCGGCGGATTTTCCAGATGGGGCGTGCTTTCGCCCATTTTGATTGCGACGTCGACCGCTTCGGAAAAGCCCGGTTCCGTCTCATCCCAGGTTACGTCCGTAACGTGCATGCCCGGCTCAAGCCAGGCGGTTTTGAATACAGGGTCAATCGATGAGGTACAGCAGGACACGATATCGACCCCCGCCGCGGCTTCCCGCGCTGAGGCTGCCGGCTCAACTTCGATTTTGAATCTCTTGCTCATCTGCTCTGCGTAAACGTTTGCATTACCGGGGTTAGGGCTAAACACTTTGACTTTGCTGATGGGCCGCAGCGCACAAAAGGCTTCCAGGTAAGTTCGCGCCATTCCGCCCGAGCCTATCATCCCCACGACGCGGCTGTCGCGACGCGCAAGGTACTTCACTCCCAACCCGGCGCCGCCGGCGACGCGCATATGCTGGAGGTAGCCATCGTTTATAAGCGCGACTGGCATTCCATCACGGGCGCTAAACATAAACAAAAGCCCGCAATAGGTTCCGGGCTGGATACAGTGCTTGTTCTCTCTTTGCTGTCCTCTCTCTCCGGGCCAGCTAACGATGTCCGAGAGCATGCGCGCCACCACAAAGCCGTCGCGCTTTGTGCCGCCGGTCATCAACGCCCACCGGTAATAGCTTTCCGGCCGCTCGCACGGCAGGTACACATCCATGCGTCCCATTGTGGCTGCATTACCGGCGCTAATCTCCCTCTGCGTCTCCTCCAAGACCTCCAGGGTCAGCGACAGGGTTAAGATCTTTTGGACGTCGTCGTCTCTCAGCAACAACATTGGCTTTCCCCTTACCAACTCGCAGCGGCAACCCAGCAGGTGCCGCTATTGACCGATCAGTTTTTCCCTAGCACGCTTGACAGCAAAAGGCCAATCTCTATAGTGACAATGCCAATGGAGAGAGCACTCAAGGTCAGCGAGGAGCATATTTGGGTCGTGGAAGAAGACCACCACCTGTGCTTCGGCCTGACGAATTACGGACAAAGTGAACTGGGAGAGATCCTTTCCGTCGAGCTTCCTGGGGTAGGTGAAAAAGTCGAAAAAGGAGAGGCTTTTGCGGAGGTAGAATCCGTGGCGACCGTCTCGGAACTGATCGCCCCCGCTTCCGGGACCGTGCTGGCGGTAAACACCGAGGTGGAGACTCATCCCTCTCTTATCAACGAGGATCCCTACAACGCGGGATGGCTGATCGAGGTTAGGGTGAAGGATCGCGCCGAAATTGATCCCCTGATGGAGA
Source organism: Binatia bacterium (assembly GCA_050735755.1). Classification (GTDB taxonomy): domain Bacteria; phylum Desulfobacterota; class Binatia; order UBA9968; family UBA9968; genus DATMAM01. The sequence continues at coordinate 2,604 of JBOHVR010000809.1, read as the reverse complement.
TGGATGAATACTACCACTTTGTCTTCAAAGAAAAGCCTTAAAAGCGCCTTCGTCTTCTTATTTCCACTCTTTCTCACTTCATGGCTTGGAATCTGTAACTCCTTCAGCGCGCTGAGCGAGGAAGACTTCACCCGCCGGCGTTTGGAGATGGTTGAAAAAGACCTGCGCGGCCGCGGCATCAAAGATCAAAGAGTTCTGGACGCGATGAGCATCATCCCGCGTCATCTCTTCGTCGACGAGAACCAGCGTCAGCTTGCTTACAGTGACGGGCCGCGTCCGATCGGCGCCGGGCAAACCATTTCGCAGCCTTATATCGTGGCGCTGATGACCGAGCTGTTAGAGCTTACAGGTAATGAGAAAGCGCTGGAAATCGGCACGGGATCAGGATACCAAGCCGCCGTTCTCAGTCATTTGGCGCGCGAAGTTTACACGGTCGAGATCATTCCTTCACTGGCGGAGAAGGCCAAGGAAATCTTGACGCGCCTGGGCTATCGCAACGTCTGGTTTCGCACCGGCGATGGGTTTTTTGGCTGGGAGGAAAAAGCCCCGTTCGACGCAGTGCTGGTCACGGCAGCGGCGGAAAAAATCCCGCCGCGACTCTGGGCCCAGCTGCGTGAGGGAGGACGACTGATTATGCCTTTAGGAAATCCGCGCGCGACCCAGAAACTTGTGCGCGTGACGAAGACCGGCGGCAAGCGCCATGTCGAAGATATTACGGGCGTGCTTTTTGTTCCGATGACCGGCGCGGCTCAGGAGAGCCCCCGCTAGGGGGCGAAGTGCTTTTGGACGCGAAATGATAAACAATCTCCCCCGGCCGCGCCAAACCCAGCTCTTCACGCGCTACCTTTTCTAAGTACAAATCATCATGACGCAGCCGCTGGATCTTGCGTCGCAAAGCGTTGTTTTCTTGCTGCAGGAGAAAATTTGCTTCAGTCAGTTTGCGCTTGCCTTCCGCCAGGCGCCAGATGTGAACCATGCCACGCTCGCCAAAAAATGCAAAGAGACCCATCACGACAACTACAATGCAGAGCGCTGTAATCATCCAGCGTTGCGGGATTTGGGGTGGAGTCATGGCGAAGATTAATGGTATATAGCATACTTTCTGTTCGGCTGCTTTTCTCTCAAAGATCGGTAGGGGTTCAATTGCGCAAAAACTTGTAGGGCCGACCCCCCTGGGGTCGCCCAAAACCGGGCAGGCACGGTCCTTCGACTTTGCTCAGGATGGTGAGCCCGCCGAACCAGGGCCTGCCCCTACAATGAGATGTTGCGCAAATCAAATTGAACCCACTACCCAAAAAATTGGAGGTCCCCGGTGAAGATTGAACGTGTTCGAGCACGGCAGGTCCTGGATTCCCGCGGCCAGCCCACCGTTGAAGTCGATGTGGTCCTGAAGGGCGGAGCACTGGGGCGCGCCATGGTTCCGTCCGGGGCGTCAACGGGGAAGTACGAAGCCGTAGAGCTGCGCGATGGGGGCACACGTTTCGGCGGCAAAGGCGTGGAGAAGGCGGTCGGCCACGTGCAGCGAATTCTCGCTCCGCGTCTCAAAGGAATCGACGCGAAAGACCAGGCGCGCATCGACCTCGCGCTGAATGAATTGGACGGCACTCCCAACAAGGCACGGCTCGGAGCCAACGCGATTTTAGGAATTTCTTTGGCTGTTGCCAAGGCCCAGGCGCGGGCACTGGGCGTTCCGCTTTACCGCTACTTGGGTGGAACCAAAGCCAGGACGCTCCCGGTGCCGATGCTGAACTTCTTGAATGGTGGCGCGCACGCGAATAACAACCTCGATTTTCAGGAGTTCATGGTTGTTCCTCTAGGGATGAGAAGTTTTGCCGAAGCTCTGCGCGCGGCAGTCGAGATTTTCCAGACCTTGAAGACGATTCTCAGTGAACGCGGCCTGTCAACCAGCGTGGGCGACGAAGGGGGGTTTGCGCCCGACCTCAAGAGTCACGAACAAGCCATCGAGATCTTGCTGGAAGCGATAACGCGCGCGCGCTATCGCGCCGGCCAGCAGATCGCGTTGGCTCTGGATGTTGCCGCGAGCGAACTCTGCGAACACGGGAAGTACGTCTTTAAGAAGTCGGATCGCGCCGCGAGAGACAGCGAAGCCCTGGTGCGCCTTTACGAGGACTGGGTCCGGCAGTACCCCATCGTTTCGATCGAGGATCCCCTAGGCGAAGACGATTGGGACGGCTGGAAAGCCATGACCCAGGCGCTGGGCAAGAAAGTGCAGATCGTCGGCGATGACCTCTTCGTTACCAACAAGAGCCGGCTCGAGCGCGGCATCGCGGCCGGCATCGCCAACTCGATCCTCGTCAAGGCTAATCAAATCGGGACGTTGAGTGAAACCTTGGAAACGATTGCGCTGGCGCGCGCGTCAGGCTATACGACCGTAATCTCGCATCGCTCGGGAGAAACTGAGGATGCAACGATCGCCGACCTGGCCGTTGCCACTAATGCTGGACAGATCAAAAGCGGCGCGACCTGCCGGGGCGAACGGACAGCAAAATACAATCAGCTATTGAGAATTGAGGAGGAGTTGGGTAAACGAGCTGTCTACCCGGGGAAGAAAGCTTTCAAGGCCTGAATCTCTCAATCGGAGAT
>JBOHVR010000808.1:0-2622 GCA_050735755.1 Binatia bacterium | reverse complement strand
CTCAATCGGAGATTTGCAATCCGAGATCCGCTATTCCGAGCGGAGCGACGACTTAACTCGCCGCAACGATCTCCCACCAGTTCTTGTCGGGATCGCTCAACACGAAAGAAACGGATCCGTTTTCTTTGAGATCGCCCAGCTCAGTCACCCCGAGCTCGGCGCCGGAAGCGGCAAGCCAGCGGCGGGCCGTCACGACATCGTCTTTCGATTCAACTTTCAGAGCGAAACGAAAATTGGGCGAAAAGGTCTTGCCATCCTTGCGCACGGCGCAAACGATGTACGGCTTGCTCGCCGGGACCTTAACGTAGGCCACATGGTCATTCGCCTGATGCACCTCAAGCCCGAGAACGTTCGCGTAGAAATTCCACGAGGTTTTCAGGTCCCCGATCGCCAAGGTCCCATGGGTGAAAGCCTGCGGAACATATCCCCGCCCGGGGAAGCGCTCGGAGGGAAGCATCTCCGTCCAGTGAGGCGCCCGCACTCCGCCTAACCGAGTCCCTCCTGTTTCCTTGCGCAGCACCGTCTCATAGCACTCGATCTCCCATCCGTTGGTTCCGGGCTCCAAGAAATACACGGAATAGGAGCCATGAGAGTATCCCGGCTGGCCCACTTGTTTGATGCCGTAGTCCTGCTCGCGAGCTTTCAGATATTCATGCGCGGCGTCAATTTCCTTCAAGGTCGCAACGCGGACGCCAAAGTGGTTGTGCATCAGCTTTTGGGGCGCCTCCGCGCCGCCTTCGTGCACGACGAGCCGCCATTCGGTGTTCGGGTGTTTCAGGGTCGCCGAACCCGGAGCGCCTGCAATTTTTTCGAAGGCGAGAAGATCGGTCATAACGGGAACAGTCTCGCTCAGTTTCCTGCATTCCATGTGGGCGTCGCCCATAGCTATCGGATGGATCATGGTTGCATCCCCTTCGCCAATTTCTGTGATCAATCTATTGCGTCCCTATCCACCAGTCAATTGGCTTGTTGCCAGGACAATCGATCGTCCAAAAGCCGGTCAGGCACGGTGGCCTGCCCCTGCAAGGACACGTTAATTGACACTACCCGTGCTCCCGTTCATAGCGCTCCCGCTCCAGGTCCAACTCCGTCTTAAGTCCAATCCCGTGAAGAGCGTTATTGGCTTCTTCGAGCGAACGGCTTGATGCAACGGCGCGAGCAGGACGAGAAAGCGCTTCGAAAAGGATCGCAGGCGAAAGATAGAAAGTCAAAGTTGTCAGCGGCGTCAGCCTGACCCGGCGCTGATCTTGCCGAATCTTTTTTTCTCCCCAAGCTCCGCGCGCGCATTCAACGGGAATAGCGCTCGCCTCGGTTTGAACCTTGCGCACGACTTCCTCCATCTCGTCGACCACCTTAGGCGTTAGCGCCCATGCGCCGAGTAAGCCGCCCGCGCGCGCCACGATGCTTAAGGCTGCCTCAATCTCGTCCGTGGTCAACTCGCCGTCGCTGCCGTAGCCGAAAATACCCCACAGCACGCGCCGGCCGCGCTCTTCCAGAGCCCGCCACGCTGCCAGCATAATCGAATCCGCCAGCGGGCTGCGCAGGCCCGGTTCTCCTCCCTGAGCCAGGGAGTCTCCCCCAACGTCAACACCGACGAGGAGGTCAACGTCCAAAGCTTTTAGCGCGTTCTCCAATCCCTCCGTAACCTGCTCGACTCCGTCGTTGATATCGACGAGCAAGACCTCCCGCCCATACAACTCCGCCATGTTCGATTCGGCAAAACGAACTCCGTCGTGGGTTTGCGTCTCCGCATTGGCCATTCCCACCGCCGGGTGCAGAAGTCGGAGCTTGTCAATCTCGCTCAGTCGCCGCGGGCCGGGTTTCGGGTCATACACGTAGCGTTCCCAGGACAGCCCGCCAAGAGTGAACCGCAGCCCGCAAAACTCCAGAAACCGCGCAGTTGCCAACGCTCCGACAACGTCGCCCCCACCCCCGACTCCGACCACCAAGGCGTGCGCTGACATCTGTATGACCTCTTCCAGGGAAACGCTCACGCCAGCCATCAGGAAGCTACCCGCTCTCGATGAGAGCGAAAAGCGCGGGCAGGTGGCGCGACCTGCCCGGCGGCTCAATCCGCGCGAGGCCCCGGATCTTTTCCCGTTGCGCAAACGCATAGGCCGGGGCTACGGCGACATCGTTTCTAAGATCGATGTAGACCATCTCCTGAGAAAGAAGCTCAGTGTTAAAAGCGGCCTCCTTGAGGGCCGTCTCCCGTTGCGCGCGCGTTGTCTGTCGCAGCGGGCGCACCGCGGCCATGTCGTAAGGAAGAGAAAAAAAGCTTTGCTCTTTGCTGGTCACGCGGGTCCTTTTCGCTCTATCCACTCAACGGCATTGTATAAAATTTTCTTCTCGCTGGGATAGGCAAGTTTTTGCGCAGCGTCGGAAATGGGGAACCACGCCGCTTCGTCAACCTCAGCATCATGCCGGCGCACATCGCCGCCCTCATAACGGAGGAGATAAAAATAAACGCGCTTGAAGATGCGCTCGGGCTCCGCACGATTATCTTTCAAGGTGTACCAGTAGGTGATGTCTCCCAGCTTGGTTACGACCTTGCCTTCCAAGCCCGTCTCTTCACGGACCTCCCGCACTGCTGTGCCTTCAACCGATTCGCCGGCTTCCACC
>JBOHVR010000807.1:0-6668 GCA_050735755.1 Binatia bacterium | reverse complement strand
GTCCTGTTCCCCGGCTACGTCCAGCTCGGCGAGCTTCTCCTGCGTGGCAGGATTTCGCACCGAGATTTTATCGCTGTGGGAATCGTTGTTCACGTCTAACTGGATGCGCTCTCGCTTCTCTTGGGCTTAGGGATGGAATAAACTCGACGTAGTCTAATGGCACGAACCGCGGCGCGCAAGCAGAAGGATGGTCGATTCGCCAAATCTCCGGCGACTGCCAAGCGCCCTCGCGTTCTCGTCTACGGTTTTGGCCCTTACGATGATTTTCGCAGCAACATCACCGCCAAGGCCCTGGCAAAGCTCGCGGGGCGAAAGAACCTCACTAAGATCGTTTTTCCAGTGCGCTTTGATAAGTCTCAGTTTATCCGGGCGGTCGCGAAACATAATCCAGATATCGTAGTGGGGCTCGGCCAGTGCTCGCGCGGCGCGCGTTTTAGGATTGAGCGCGGAGCCGTGAACCGCAAGCGCAGAAGACCATCGACAAAGGCAACCCCGATTGACGCCGGCGGTCCGAGATCGCTAAAAACCACGCTCCCGCTGGCGGCCGGCCGCGAGGCCCGTTGGTCGGAGGATGCGGGCAGCTACGTGTGCAACTTCTCGATGTATGTTTTGCTGGATTACATTCGTGAGAAACGCTTGTCCACGCAGTTTGGTTTTATTCACGTCCCCTTTTCCTTCAGCGTGCGAAAGGCGGCGAACTACGTGAAGACCGTGCTCGGCCGGCTCGAAGATTCCTTTAGTTCATCACCTGCCCGCCGCAGATGTTGAACGCCTGTCCGGTAATCCCCCCGGCGCGCGACGAGCAAAGGTAGACGACGAGTTCAGCGATTTCCCCGGCGTCCAGGAAACGTTTAATGGGCATGGCCGCGATCGCCTGGCGCTTGAATTCCTCCGGACTGATTCCTAGTTGAGCAGCGGTTTCGGCGATGCTCTGCCGGGCCATTTCGGTTTCAACCCAACCGGGGCAAATCGCGTTGACGGTGATCCCGCGCGCCGCGATCTCCAAAGCCAACGAACGAGTGAAGCCAATAATGCCGTGTTTGCTCGCGCAGTAAGCGGTGTAGCCGGGAACGCCGAACTTCCCCAGGACGGAGGAGACGTTGACGATCCTTCCACCGCCGGGGTCTTTCATATACTTCAATGTTTCTCTGGTCGTGAGATACATTCCGGTTAGATTCGTGTCCAGAATATCGTGCCACCGGGCGTCATCGGAATCTTCAATTCGATTCATGCCGGAGAGGCCGGCGTTATTGACCAGGATATGAATGTTTCCCCACGCTCCCGCGATCGCTGCAACTCCCCTCTCGACTTCCTCCCGTTTTCTAATATCCAGGGGCACACTCAAGGCATCACCGCTCAAAATCCGAAGTTGCTCGCGCGCGGATGAAAGGTGAGCCGGATTGCGCGATGCGATGGCCACCTTGGCTCCGTTGCGGGCCAAGGCCATGCTGATGGCGCTGCCGATCCCGGTTCCGCCGCCGGTCACGAGCGCGACTTTACCTGCCAGTTGCATCAGCGCTAGAGAGCAAGGTGGAAGGGATTGCCGAGTTGAACGGATTCATCTGCAGAGCTGCGAACAAAATTTCTCTGTGAACAGACGGATTGGTAACGGCTTTTGCACGAAAACGCAAGATCGCTCAGGGGACAAACCGGGAAGCCGGTTCATCGCGCTGGAAGATAGCACTGACGAAAATGGTCTGAGAAGGCATTTTTTGTCCTTTAAACACGCTCCTGGTCGCGCCACGGCCCGAGTGTTCGCGTTCGCGTTTTGCCAGCCGCTTCGACGGCGACAAAACTTTGCATCTCCAGCGAGACGAGTGTATGATGAGCGCGTTAGTAGCCGGTCGAAAAGGAGCTGGGATGGAGATAACGCAACTTCTGGCCTTTGCCGTTGAGCAGGGCGCTTCGGACTGCCACTTGAGCGCGGCCGAACCTCCGATGGTGCGCATCCATGGAGACCTGAAAAAGTTGGACCATCCCGCTCTGACGCGGGAAGAGGTTCACAGCATGGTGTACGACATCATGAATGATAACCAGCGGCGTACTTTCGAAGAAACCCACGAGATCGATTTTTCCTTTGAAATGGGCCAGATCGCTCGCTTCCGCGTCAACGTTTTCATGCAGCGCCGGGGCGAGGGCGCTGTATTTCGCACGATTCCCACAAAGATCCTTACTTTGGAGCAGCTCGGAATGCCTCCGATGCTGCGGCACCTGTGCGACAAGGAGAAGGGATTGGTCCTTGTCACCGGGCCAACGGGTTCGGGGAAATCCACGACCCTGGCGGGCATGATTGATTTTCTCAACAATTCATTCGAAGGCCACATCCTAACCGTTGAAGATCCGATTGAGTTTGTTCATGAGTCGAAAAAATGTCTCGTCAATCAAAGAGAGCTGGGGCCGCACACGTATTCTTTTGCCGCCGCCTTGAGGGCCGCGTTGCGCGAAGACCCGGACATTATTCTGGTGGGCGAGATGCGCGATCTGGAGACGATCCAGCTCGCGTTGACCGCGGCGGAAACCGGCCACCTCGTGTTCGGAACGCTCCATACCTCGAGCGCGCCGAAGACCGTGGACCGTATCATCGACGTGTTTCCCCCTAACCAGCAGTCCCAGATACGCGCCCAGTTTGCCGAGTCGATCGAGGGGGTGATCACCCAAACCCTGCTGAAAAAGAAAGGTGGCGGCAGAGTGGCCGCTTTGGAGATCATGACCGGCACAACCGCGGTTCGCAATCTTATCCGTGAAGGCAAGATCCACCAAATCCCGGGCACGATGCAGGTGAGCCAGAAGGACGGCATGCAAACGATGGACATGGCTCTGCTTGATCTGGTTGCGCGCGGGATCGTTGTCAAGGAAGAGGCCCAGGCGAAAAGCTTGAATCCGAACCTGTTTGGCGCCGGGACAGGCGGAATGGGGGCCATGGGGGCGCGGGCTTAAGAGTAGCGGGCGAAAAGTGACGGAGCCGATCGATTTACTGAAGGTGATGGTTGAGAGGGACGCGTCGGACCTCTATCTGACGGTCGCGTGCCCGCCGATCTATCGCATTGAAGGCGAGCTCCAGCCGATCGGAGAACGCCATTTTGTGCCGGAAGATCTCGTGGCGCTTGCGAAATCCATGATGAGCGAGGCGCAGTGGCTCGAGTTCGAAGAGAAGTTGGAGATGAACTGGGCGCTCTCGTACGCGAAACTGGCGCGATTTCGCGTCAACGCGTTTCGCCAGCGCGGCTCGGTGGGCATGGTCATCCGTAAAATCAAGTTTGACATCCAATCGATCGACGACTTGGCATTGCCGGGAATCTTAAAAAACATCATCATGACCAAGCGCGGCCTGATTCTTGTCGTGGGCGGGACCGGGACAGGAAAATCCACAACCCTGGCCGCGATGATTGATCACCGCAATGCAAGCTCTTCGGGTCACATCATCACGGTCGAAGATCCGATTGAGTTCGTGCACCGTCACAGAAAGTCGATCGTCAACCAGCGCGAGGTCGGAATCGACACGCATTCTTTCCAGGACGCGCTAAAGAACGCGATGAGACAGGCCCCGGATGTGATTCTCGTCGGCGAGATCCGGGATAGTGAAACGATGGAAGCCGCGGTTACCTTTGCGGATACCGGTCACCTGTGTTTGGGAACCCTGCACGCCACCAATTCGAATCAAGCCTTCGAGCGCATCCTCAATTTCTTTCTCGAGACCCGCCATGAGCAGATTCTGATGCAGCTATCGCTGAATTTGCGCGCCATCGTTTCTCAACGCCTCATCCCGTCAGTAGACGGCAAGAGAGCGGCTGCCTTAGAGATTCTTCTCGATACACCGCGGATTAAAGACCTGATCAAGAGCGGCAGCGTCGACACGCTCAAAGACGCCATGGAGCAGGGGATTCAAGAGGGTTGCCAGACGTTCGATCAAGCGCTGCTGCAGCTTTACCGGGAGGGAAAGATTGCCCTGGATCAGGCTCTGACCAACGCGGACAGCGCCAATAACTTGCGCTTGAAGATCAAGATGAGCGGTCTCAAAGGCGATGATGCAACCGAGAAGCTGCAGCCGAACGACGAAAACGAAAAGCCGATCGGCTTTCAGATCAAGGACATAACAGCGGCGGCGCAGCCGGCGCCGCGCAAGGGCTGAAAGGTGTTTTCCCGATTAATCGTTGCGCCAGCCGCGTTTGGTTTCGTTCGGTCTTGTGACGGCGCAAGCAGCGGCGGCGGCTTATTTCCTCCCATGGAGTTAAGGTTCAGCTCCTGGTGAAATTCCCGGGCCGCCGGCGACCCATGAGAAACGGCAAAGATGTTTAGAAGGAAGCCTGTCCGGTGGCCGGAAAACGCGCGGATCGCCCTTACAACCTGCGTTGTTATGGAGACCTGGCCAGACGATGCCCCCACATGGATTTCTATGGCGGCGGAACGCTCTCGCATCGTTTCGCCCGAGGTGAGGTCCAAGAAGAACATCTCTGCCATTACCGAGCTTCAATACGGCGAAAGGGTAGGAGTCTATCGCATCTTGGATATTCTGAGAAATGAGGAGATCAACGCCACCTTTTTCGTCAACGGGCGAACGGTTGATGCATTTCCAGAGCTGATGAAGCAAGTGATGTCGGCGGGCCATGAGCTAAGCTCGGAGAACTGGCACCATCAGAATGTCACGATGGTAACTCGCGAGGAAGAGCATAGCGACCTTAAGCGCACCGTGGACACTTTTCAGAGGATTCTAGGCTTTCGCCCTCAGGGCTTCATGATGCCCGGTGAAAGACCCACGGAGGATACCCCCAGAGTGCTTGTGGAGCTGGGCTACAAGTATTGGATGTCCTTCTTGCATGAGGACCTTCCTTATGTTTTGACGGTAGGAAGGGGAGAAATCGTCGTTGCGTCCTACGGGCTGGCAATGACGGATTACAACGGAGGCCACCCGGAAGCCAGCGCAAATCCGCTGGAGCTCTATCAGCTATGGAAGGATAACTTCGATTGCCTATACGAAGAAGGGGCAACCTATCCGGGCTTTATGAGTCTGGGAGTTCATCCGTTTTTGACGGGTCGTCCCTTCAGGGCCACTGTCTTCCGCGAATTCTTGCGCTACGTGAAGAGCCATCCCGGGGTTTGGTTTGCGCGCGGCATTGATTTGGCGAACTATTGGCTTGAAAACTGTCGCGACCACCTGATCGAGAAATGGCCCAACTACGGCACCGGTTTGCCGTACGAACGGACCCTGGCTAAATCCAATAGAGGCCCGTGAGAGCGCTGGCGGGCAATAAGTTACACGATGGGAGTCCTCTTCCGGGAGAGGAAATGCTAGGATAGCGGAGCCGGGTCGAAGGATAAACCATGATTGACGTTACCGCCGCAGCCGAAAAGAAAGTCACGGCTTCCACCGAAAGCTATGCCCCATCTTTACGGGCCATCGGCCAGGCGTTGGAGGCTTTGCAGCTTAACTCCTTCGACATGGAAGCCCGGCACAAGGAGTATCTGGTTTGGGACAGGAGGCGCCATGACCCCGAAGGCGAGCCTAGCGCAGAGGGGATTAGAACCCGGGAGCCTTTCGCCCGGTGGCTAGGCTTCGTCGGCCTGTGGAGAAAAAAAGACTCCGTAAGTTCCGGCGAGAGCCAGCCTTTGCGCTACACGCCCGACGATATTGATCGGCTTGACCAAGAGGGACGCACAAGACGGCGCAACTCGGATGCGACGCCGGATGCGTACCGTTTGTCGCAGTTGCTCCGAGCGGTCGGCGGTTACGTCCATCATGGCGGGGGTCGCCTGCTCGGAGTTTCCTGGCGGGAACAGTGGATCGGGGTTGTTTATGAGAAGGGCGGCCAACGTCAACTTGAAGTGCTCAGGCCCGCATTGGTTTATGACTTTTGGGTTCGTATGTACCTGATGAGAACTGCTACGACCCATTGAGTCTGTTCCTATAGTTTTGTATTCGTAGGGTAACCGCAGCAACGATATTAACGTTTGTTTGGGTTTGGCCTGGAATCGGCCACACTGCAGGAAAGGATGCCTGGAGGAGGATTTAATGGCCCGCGCGGAAAAACTCGGCTCATCACAGCAAGAAGTCAGCTACCGTGGCCTGCGCGACTGGATTGAGAAAGTCGATACGCTGGGGGAGTTGCTGCGCGTGAACGGCGCGCATTGGGATAAAGAGATGGGCGCGATGACGCACATGCTCACAGAGCGGAGCCAGGGGCGCGCGCCGGCCATTCTTTTCGACGAGGTGCCGGGATATCCCAAAGGGTTTCGCACCCTTTACGGCCAATTTTCCTCTATCAAGCGCGTCGCTTTGACGCTCGGCCTCCCGTTGGAGTACGAGCGCAAAGTCGATATCGTCAAGGCCTATCACGAACGCATGGAACAAATGACCTTGATCAAGCCTCGTACCGTCAAGACGGGTCCGATCCTCGAGCACGTTCTCGAAGGCGATGACGTGGACGTGCTCAAGTTCCCTGTGCCGCTCCACCATGAGTTGGATAAGGCCCGTTACGTCGGCACCGCCGACTGCGTTATTACCAAGGACCCCGACACGGGGTGGTACAACATCGGCGCTTACCGCTGCCAGGTCTACGATGGCAAGACCGTCGGTTGCCAGATCACGGAGGGGAAGCACGGAAGAATCCACCGCGACAAATATTTCGAGCGCGGGCAGAGCATGAAGGTCGTCGTCGTGGTGGGCCAGGACC
>JBOHVR010000806.1:0-5104 GCA_050735755.1 Binatia bacterium | reverse complement strand
GGCTCTTCAATGCTGATCGTCTCGCGCGGGTTGGGAAGTGTGGGGTTGCCTTGGCGGTACGGAGCCGATCCCGAGGCGGTTCTCATTGAGATTATTCCACCCCAAGTAAGCTGAGAAATACGAAGAGAAAACATGCTCGGCGGGAACTCACCCTTCGATAATGCTCACGGCGAACGGAATAAAGAGCCGCCGATTAAAAATCTTCATTTGGTGGGCCTGAGCCCTCCGACTGCGCTCATAGCAATAGAAGGGGCGCAACCTGACCAGCTGTCCCCAGTGCGAGTGTGGGCATATCATCTGCGAGAGCTGCTCGCTTCCGGCTCGCCCAAGCAAACATGGCGTGTTGTGCGTGGCAGGTCTCGTGAGGTTACCCGTGTGCGAGGAAGCCGGATAGGTGGCTGCGATGATGAACTTGACCTATACAATCACGTACCCGAACGGTAAGATCTACATCGGGCAGGACCGCACCGACAGCATCAATTATTTCGGCAGCGCCGCGAGCGAGCTTAGTGCTAAGGATTTCACCCGTGAGCAGCGGGCGCAGCTTTACGATCCAGCGTGAGATACTGTGGAGTCGGAGACTGCATCGCACGCCGAGGTTGCCCACGAGGACGCCGAGAGATCACCGATTCGCTTCACGTCCGATAGCACTTGTGTTTAGCAAGATTAGCCTGCACGATCTCCTTCCAATCCTGCCTTAACGGCTCAACGCCCAACTCTTCAACTAAAAATCGAAGGGCTTCCTCAACGCTGAATCTTGGCGTTGGTTTCGCTATTAGCGCACGTCCCCCTGATGGCTGATAGAGATGTGCGGGAGAGACGCCGTAAAGCGCACCGTCAAACCACAAGTTACAACCAAAAGACTTGACGATTGTCAAGTCGTGTGCGTATTATTGGGTTCCGTAACCTCCCCAACCCAAAAGTGCCGATAGCTTCAACCTACGGGGGACCGTAGGGAGAATGGCCACCTTCAAGGACTGCCCGTGCTTGCACCCAAGTCATGGCTTCGGCGGCTGTCCTAACCTCATCCACCCAGCCGAAGAGATATGCCAGGAATGTATAAAAACCCGACACGTCAAAAGAGAAACTCGGCCCTCGCGCAAATCGCTGAGTTGAAAGCGTCAGACCTGGATTGAGGCAGAGCGCCAGTGATGGAAGGAAAAAACGACAGATGGCCGAACAACCAACGAGAATTCTACTCATTGAGGACAGCCCTACTCAGGCGTTGGAAATAAAGCTTAGTCTTGAGGAAAAGGGCCTTTCAGTGGAAATCGCTCCGGATGGCCAGCTAGGTCTGGATAGAGCGCTGACGCGCAGCTTTGATCTCATTCTCCTGGATTATTATCTTCCTCTAATTGAGGGCTTAGAGTTCGTAGGGTGCCTCAAGTATCAAAAAATTAAGACCCCCGGAGCGGATCGGGAGAATCAGAATCGGCTAACACAATCGTCGATAACTGAGTTGAAACCTGCGTGCAATCACCTAGCTTAGACAAGCTATTCACTTACACCCGCAGCGCTGATGAGCGTGTGGAAGCAGTCCGTCGTGCATGGGACGCTTATCGGCGTGCAAAAACGGAGCTAGGTCTCCCGGTTATTCTGCTTTTTTTTGGTGGACTAATGATCGGCGGCGCTTTTTGGTTGGGGGCGACGATCCTTTGGGTGCTAGCAGTGCTGTTCCTGGTTTTTGGAATAGTGTCGCTTTTGCACCGGTTAGAAAATCGTCAGTTCGAGACCGATAAGGAGAAGCTCCAGCCACTCGCAGTCGCCTTTCTAGAGGAGATGTATGGTAACTGGAGGTACCAGGGACTTAAGGAAGTTGAAGCTGCAATGGACCGAGTGACCAATCCCAATCGAATTTTGTGGAAACAGATCGTGTTTTGGCCGGAAGCAAATTCGCAACCTGCTAGCCATCCCGGGTATGACGGTACAGGTGAATATTTGGATATGGCCCTTGGTGTGGCTGATGCTTCTGGTTTTGTCAGTCCAGTGTTCACCGAGCCTAAGTCGATAAATGTCGTCGGTTACGTCGCAACACCAACCAGTTTGATGATATTCCCGGCTTCCGCAGCCGGTATTTCAAGACCATCCTTTTGGCAGTCTTTAATTGAAGACCGAGTTCAATCCCCACCAGTAAAAGTGGAACTGTATCAAACCGCCGTACAGTCGGCCTCCAGAAAAGACCTTGTCGGTAGTGCTATAGTCTCTGGGTTGGACCAGTTGTCCTGTGTGGAGCTTTACTTTACAGACATGGTTAGAACAGAATATTCACCTACTAACAATCAAATAGGCCACCTCATGGTAACAGCCCGAGATGGTCGTAGCATCATCATGGTACACTCAAATCCAGATGTAGCAGAACGCGTTCGGCAGACTATAAGACTCGCCAAGGGTAACATTCCCGCGTCGCGCTAGACTCAATTTCCACAGCGTAGGTCTTCGTCTCCTTTGTTGACGGTATATGCGGCCCCGGAACTGGGCGCATTTCCTTTAATGTCCTCCAGCACCAGCGGTCCAACGCCCAGGCGATCCAGTTCCTGAACCAAGGAAGAGATGCAGAAAATGCCGGTGGCTAAAACCGAAACTCGTCGCCCAGGTCGAGTTCACCGAGTGGACACCGGACAGTCACTTGAGGCATTCGAGCTTCGTCGGATTGCGAGATGACAAGGTGCCTGCTGAGATTACCCGTGAGGATGTGCAAGGCGATCTTACACTCCCTGTATCGGGGTGATTGACCTGTACACGTGCACGTTGCGGTCAACTTGCGACAGCTGCCCGTCAATAGCATTCTGAGAGTGAAATGCTTGGGAGTTGTTGCCAGTCGCAAGCTGCAAAATGGCTAAGAATAGATTCGTAATCAGCGGGTCGCCTGGCCGAATATAAAATGGACATCGAATTTCTTACCGTGGGTACCACAAGGCTCGAACAGGCGATTCATGGAACTTGCAAGCCGGGGGATAGCCAAGTCGTTGGATCAACCTATTCGGGTTTTGTTGATCCCACAAACGGGAGAGACAAAAACGTTCCAGCTAGCAAACCGTAGCCCCCAATGACATCTCGCTCGCAAAAAAAACTTATGCTTGCTCTGCTCTTGTCACTCCTTGTCACTCGGTGATTCATCGTCCGTGGCTTTCGGATACGGTTCGATTCCCCCCGCCTCTATCAAATTATCTCTGTGCTTCAGCTTTTGGAAACCCGTACGCTTCGACCACTTTTGATATCCACTTTTCCATCGATTGATGATGCTCCCAATCTACCACCGAAAGCTTCTTGCCGCGCAGCTCCCGCTCCACAAGGCTATCGGCGACATAAAGGGAAGAGCTAAACTGGATGTCATCGATGATCTTTTGCGCCTCGGGGCTCAGCAGCCACTCGATCCAGAGAAGGGCCGCGTGACGACGCTGCGATGAAGATAAGATACCCTGCAAGTTGCCAAACCTTACCGGCACGGGCTCAAGGCTGGAGTATTGGAGAAGTCCGGTGCGGTCTTTAACCTGCATTTTCTTGACGCTTCCGAAATTGGGGCTGGCCATCATTGGAATCTCTCCCGCGATGATCGATGTCAGCGTCCGGCTCGCGCCACGAACCCAGACCGGCTGATGGGCAGCGATCCTGCGCGCAAACTCGACTGTTTTTTCCAGACCCCAGGCGGGAACCAAAGCGGCAATTTCGCTGGGCCGTATATCGACGGCGATTTTTCGGCCCTTCCACTGCGGCTGGAGAAGGTCCTCCCAGGTCTTCGGGACCTGGGCAGCAGGAACCAGTTTAGGGTTGTATGCAGTCACCTGGAAATGGGTGAAGCTTGCCACACGGTTCGGGTGTTGTGGATCAATGGTCCCCAGAGGGATGTGAAGGATTTTCTCTCTGGCCATTCTACTGAAATCGACCGTCCAAAGATAAGGCAGATATTCACTGGAGAAGTCGGCGGAGATCGGAATGACGTCCCATTCGCCCGCCGTTCCGCTTTTGATCTCGAGCAAGAGCCGCTGGTCTGCGTCCGATCCTTTCGTTTCCTGAATGTACGGTTCGATGAAGGGGTATTTTCGGCTAAAAGCGGCAATAGCAGCTTTGATGCCGGCGGGATCCATGCTTGCGATAATGCGCACCTTTCGCTCTTTCTTGGCTTGCGCCACAATTTCCTCGTGACTGCTGAAAGACGTGTAGCCCGTCAAGGACGCCGCTCGAGATTCACTCGGCACACAAATGATTATGAAGAGCGCCGATAGAAGAAATTTCCTTCGTCTCATGCTCAAGTACTCCTGTTAGGTATGCTGTTACCAGAACTCAGGGATGGCCACGAGGAGAGAAGCCTCCCATAACCTTTAATCGAGCGGGTCTGACCCATCTTCGACAAGAGATGCCATAACATGGCGGGATTGCTCGCGACTACGGAGATGCCCAATCGATTCTCAAGTCGCTCAATAACCGGCAACGGATCCAGCGCGGCTCCCTGGAAGTAGATGGCCTGCGCCGTAGAGTGCTCCGTCAATAACTTTTGCACGTACTGGAAAAGTTCATCGGGACCTACGCCGGCAGCGGCCCCGAGGTTTTGGTTCTCAAACAGCGGACTGCAAAGCACGGTGAGCTGGTTGCGGCCCAGAAATGCCGCGATTCGTTCGTTCATGCCGGCGTCAAAGGGAGTCAGAACAATCAATCGGTGCGCTGACAGGGCCTTGAGTGTGGCTGTAGCCGACGAAAGTGCGGTTACCGTCGGGATCAAGACGGCATCCGAGACCCTGGCCTCCAAGTCGGGATTTAATAAGGTCACCGGGGCCCCGGCAATGATGAGACCTTGTACGCGGTGAGCGCGCACGAAATCCACAGCGCGTTGCACAAACTCGGCAGTTTTCCCGGCGAACTGATATCGAGGAATGTGCGCAGCGCTACGGCCCTCGATGGTCAGAACAATGTCAGCGGGTAGAAGCTTCCGAAAATTCGCAAAATGCGGTTCGCTCGCACTCTGAGGGGCTAGAAGCCCGATATGAATTTGATCACCCATAGAATCATGACCTCGTCAGGTTCTCACTTCTAACCCAGGCTGGGCCAGGACGCGAGCCTTACCATACCCTGATGGAATATCTTGGTCCTGGCAACGACAGAACATGCC
>JBOHVR010000805.1:0-3234 GCA_050735755.1 Binatia bacterium | reverse complement strand
TTTTGCGGATCTCCTGAATCCGGCGATCCCGGTTCAACTTGTGACTGTTTCTCTGACTTCGCCGGCGCAAGCCAACTCAGTTTTAACGGCGAGCGGATACGTTGTCGCGCGGCGAAAGGCCGCGGTCGCCTCCAAGGGAACAGGCCGGCTCGTTTACCTTGGCGTCGAAGAAGGCGATCCGGTAAAGAAAGGTCAAGTCGTCGCCCGCTTGGAAGACGACGACGTCGTCGCCAGCTTGAGGCGGGCGCAAGGGGATTTGCGCGTGGCCGAGGCCGATCTAAAGGACGCCAAACAAACCTTGGAACGCCAGAGGGTCTTATTGGAAAGGCAGTTCATCGCCCCGGCGGAATACGACGCCGCTGAAGCCCGCTACAAACGAGTTGTGGCCTCGATCGAGGCGGCCAAATTTGCCGTGAGAGAGGCCGAGGTTGCCGTAGCAAACACGCGCATCATTGCGCCGTTCGACGGCACCGTCGTCAACAAAAACGCGGATATCGGCGAGATCATGGCTCCTCTTGCGGGCGCGGCAAGCTCAAGGGCGGCAGTCGTGACGATCGCCGATTTGACCTCGCTGGAAGTGGAGGCTGACGTGGCGGAGGCGAACCTGACGCGGGTGTTTCCCGATCAACCTTGTGAGATCACGCTCGATGCCTATCCCGATCATCATTACCCTGGTTTTGTGAGCAAAATCGTCCCGACGGCGGACCGCGCCAAGGCAACGGTTCAGGTAAAGATCCGGTTTAAATCCTATGACCGGCGGGTCTTGCCGGAAATGAGCGCGAAGATTTCGTTTCTCCCCAAGGGAGCCGACGAGGTCGCGCAGATGAAGCCGGTTTTGACGGTCCCGGCCACGGCGGTTACGGCGCGCAATGGCAAGCAGGTCGTTTATCAAATGAAGGATGACAAAGCGGTGGAAGTTCCTGTGGTTGTGGGACAAGAGATGGGCAGTCTGGTAGAAATCAAAGAGGGACTTAAAACCGGGGAAACGGTCATCGCGCGCGTCGATGATAAGATCCGGTCCGGCGCCAAAGTCACGGTCAAAGCGCAATGAAAATCCTTCCGCCCAGTCGATTACAAGTAACGCCCAGGCGGGCAGTGTGGTGTCGCAGAAATTCGTTGCATCCCGTCTTGATGTTCCCCCCTTTGGCAACTTTGGCAAAGGGGGGTTAAGGAGGGATTTCAAGCCTACCGGAAAAACAAATCCCGCTCCATCCCCCCTTTTCAAAGGGGGATTTACAGTGTCACGGTGGAATTCTAAACGAACCTTAGAAGCAGCACAGTAGCAATGAATGACCCACGAACACGAGCGGGACATTCGGCTGAGCCCGGTCGAAGCCCGAACACGGACAACGGAGCTATGGACCCGGCTCTGATCGAGGTCCAAAACGTTTACAAATCCTACCGGCGCGATAGCCTGGAAATTCCGGTCCTGCAAAACATCTCACTGACGATCCCTGAGGGAGAGTTTGTCGCCTTCATGGGACCGTCGGGCTCGGGCAAAACCACTTTGCTGAATCTTATCGCCGGCATCGACAAACCGACCGAAGGAAAGATTCTGGTCGCCGGCACGGACGTTGCCGAGTTGAGCGAAACCGAGCTTGCCATCTGGCGGGCGCGCAATGTCGGCTTCATCTTTCAGTTCTATAATTTGATTCCCGTGCTGACGGCCGTGGAAAACGTGGAGCTGCCGCTTTTGCTCACCCCGCTGTCAAGAGCCGAGCGCCGGGAGCATGCCGCGATGGCGCTCGCAATCGTCGGTCTCGCGGAGCGCATGCAGCATTACCCGCGCCAGCTCTCCGGCGGGCAGGAGCAGCGCGTGGCGATCGCGCGCGCGATTGCGACCGATCCGACCATTTTAGTCGCCGACGAGCCTACCGGAGATTTGGACAAAGTTTCGGCGGACGAAGTGCTCGGGCTTATGGAGCGCCTGAACCGGGAGCTGAAAAAAACGATCCTGATGGTGACGCACGATCCGCGCGCCGCGGAGAGGGCCCGTTCCATCCGCCATCTGGAGAAAGGCGAGCTGGCCTAGCAGTTGAAAAACCCTTTCGGAGTCCTTCGACGGGGCTCAGGACGAACGGAGGGGACTCGATATTGTTGATGATTTTCCGTTCATGCTGAGGCTCTCGAAGCATTCTTAATCTTTCTTCATCAGCAACCTGGGACACATGGCAATGAAGGGCAACCACAGGGGGTTGCCGCTACTGAGGAGGACGCGTTGGAAATCGTCAAACTGATCCTGCGCAATACATTGCGCCACAAGCTGCGCAGCTTGCTCACGATTCTGGGCATTGCCGTAGCGGTGATGGCGTTCGCCTTGCTGCGCACGGTGGTGACCGCGTGGCACGTGGGAATCGAGGCGTCGGCGGCGAACCGTCTGATCACGCGGCATGCCGTTTCTTTCGTTTTCCCGCTGCCGTATGCGTACCGCGACCGCATTGCCCAGGTGCCCGGCGTCGAGCAGGTGACGTTCGCGGCATGGTTTTCGGGGGTTTACATCGACAAGAACCAGTTCTTTGCGCGTCTGGCGGTGGATGCCAACACGTTCTTCGATGTTTATCCGGAGTTCATCGTAAGCCCGGCCGAGTTCGAGGCTTTCAAGCGGGAGCGCAACGCCTGCATCATCGGCATCGACATCGCCCAAAGATACAATCTCAAGATCGGCGACATCATGCCGGTAGAGGGCGATATCTTTCCCGGGAAATGGGAGTTTGTGGTGCGCGGGATTTACTACCCGCGCGACAAGACGACGGACCCTTCGAGCATGTTGTTTCAATGGCAGTATCTCGAGGAGCGGGTGCGCCAGGTGCAGCCGGAGAGCGCGGGCCAAGTGGGCTGGTATGTCGTAAGAATCGCGGATCCGGCGAACGCCGCCGCAGTCTCGGAAGGGATCGATCGACTCTTCGCCAACTCGCGCGCGGAAACAAAAACAGAAACGGAGCGCGCTTTTCAGCAGAGCTTCCTCTCTTCCATGGGATCGGTCATCACGGCCATGGACGTGATGTCGTTTGTCATTATCGGGATCATTCTATTGGTTCTGGGCAACACGATGATCATGTCGGCGAGGGAGCGAACCCATGAATACGCGGTTTTAAAGGCGCTAGGATTCTCCGGCAGTTATATTTTTGCCTTGATCGCCGGCGAGTCGTTTTTGTTTTCGCTCATGGGGAGCGTGATGGGACTCGCCGTTACTTTTCCCGCGGTCGCAGGTTTTCAGGAAGCGATGCCCAAGGG
>JBOHVR010000804.1:0-4907 GCA_050735755.1 Binatia bacterium | reverse complement strand
TAAGTACCATGACTTTAACGTGCTGCCGAAACCGGTGCAGCGCCCGCACCCGCCAATCTGGGTAGGTTGTGCCCGCAGCGAGGATTCGTTTAGCTGGGCCGGAGCGAACGGATTTAACCTGATGACCCTGCCCTACCTATACAAGGAAGCCGACGTCCTGCCGGCGTTTGTCAAAGTTTACCGCGATGCCCTTTCCCGGACCGGACACAAGATCGCACAAGTTCAAATTCTGGGAAAGTTTCACGTCTATGTTTCAGACAGTCTTGAACGGGCGCTGGAAGAGGCCGGTCCGTATTTGGCGAACTACCAGATCGTTCATGCCGCGGTAGATCCCAATCGCAACGACCCCGGATTTTTGCTCGTGCGCGACGCGCAGACCCAGCTTACCCGGGGGTTTGTGATCGCGGGCGATCCGCAACGGTGTATTGACACGATTCACCGCTGGCGGGAACAAATCGGGCTAACCACTGTGTCCGGCACATTTCATTTCGGCGGCATGCCGCAGGAACTGGCGCTCAAAAACATACGGCTTTTTGCGGAACAGGTGATGCCGGCGCTGACAAGTGTGTGATGAAAGAGTCTGCGCGGAAAGCGGCCTTAAGCGTGCACGCCGTACTGCTGGCTGATCCTGTGGAAAAGCGTCGCCAGAACCGTTACCCCGCCCGTCACCACCATTGCGAAAGCGGCCATTTCCGTGAGTTGGCCGTCCTCCCAGAGTTCGAATAGGGCAACCGAGATCACCTGCGAGCGCGGGCCGGATAGCATAATCGCTATCGATAACTCGCGCACCGAAATTAAGAAAACCCAAATCCACCCGCCGAACAAGGCCGGCATCATCAACGGCACAACAATCCGGCGAAAGGTCGCGCTCCAGGAGGCGCCGCTCACCATGGAGCTTTCTTCCAGCTCCTGGTGAATCTGTAAAATCCCGGGGAGAGAGTAGCGCATTCCATAGGAGACGAATCGGGTGAGATAAGCGATAATCAATATCCAGATCGTTCCGTAGATCGGAATCGGCAGGGTGAGATACGTCCTGATCAAAGCAACTCCCAGGACCACCCCCGGGAAAACCAGGGTGAAGGATGCCAGCATGTCCAAGGTCCACCTGTGGGGGAGCCGGGTGCGGACCATGAGCCAAGCCGCGACCGCAGTGATCAGCATCGTGAAGGTCGCGCTGGTGAGCGCGATGATCAAGGTATTACGGACCGCATTTTGAACGTTGCTGTTCTCGAACGCCCCAAAGTAGTTCTGCCCGGTCAAGGAAGCGAGGGACTGAAGCGAGGGTTGAGTATAGACCGGCACCATCGACGCCCAGAGAAGAATCAGGATAGGTAGAATGATCAGGAGAGGCAGTAGGAGGATCAGTGCCCCGGTAAGGTAGCGCCAGCGTCCCAGGTCGATCAGCTTGGGCCTGAATCCTCGGCCGGTGATCGTATAGAACTGCTGGGCGAGTCGCGTTGCCCGGGAGTACAGAAATATGCCAAGGACGACGAAGAGCATGAGCAGCACTGAGTATGCGCTGGCTTCGCCGTAATTCGGCGGAAACCCTCTGCGGGACTTGAAGTAAATCTCCGTGGTAAACACCGCCACGCGGCTGGGAATCCCGATCAGAGCGGGAATCTCAAACGCCTCCATAGAGCGTATAAAAGTCAGGAGCAGCACCGAGAGAACGCTGGGCGTGGCGAGCTTGAAAGTCACGTAGTAGAACGTTTTCCAATGGCCGGCGCCGGCAATGGACGAAGCCTCCTCCAAAGCGGGGTCCATGGAGCGAAACGGCACCGCCATGAGAAGAAAGACTACCGGTGTCCAGAGGATCCCTTCCACCAACACCATGCCTTGCATCGAGAAGATATTGAAACTCGGAGCGCCGAGCCTGGCTATCCATACGTTCAGCAGGCCGTTTCGCGGACCTAAAAGGAGAATCCACCCGACCACCTTGATGATCCCGGGGACGGCGATAGAAATGAATGCCGTCAGGTAAGCCGCGCGCCTGAAAGGCGTGTTGGTTCTTTCCACCAACCAGGCGAGGGAAGTTCCCAGGACCAGTCCCACGATAGAGCTGCCGATCGCAAAGGTCAGCGAATTGACAATCAGTCTGGCCATATCCGGCGCCGACAAGACGCTCGCGTAATTTTTCAGACTCAGCCCTTGGCTTTCAAAGCCCCGAAGAGAGAGAAAACTCGTCTGCACGACGAAAACTAAAGGCGGGATGACAAGATAGACCAAGACGGCCATGACTCCGACGAAGAGCAGAGTCTGGGTCTCGGGCCGCATGACGCCAGCTGGATCCTTTTTGTTAACGGCAGGATTCGAGGGGATTTATTTTGCGCGCTTGATAAAGAGCTCGGTGTGGAGCTTCTCCCACTGGCGATACGTCTCGTCGTATTTTTCCAGCGGTACGGCAAAGTCCGGGGAAAACTTCTTAAAATCTCCGAAGGGGTTGGCGATGCCCTTCCGGACCGCTCCCTCTTCGGTCTTTACATAGATTTGCTGCCCTTCATCCGAGAGCAAAAAATCGATGAACAACATGGCCGCATGTGGATGGGGCGCTTTGCTGGCAAGGGCCACGTATCCTTGCGCCGTCGGAACCGGCGCCAAAGCAACCCACTCCACGGGAGCAGATTTCTTTTTGTCCAGCATCACATGACCCACGGATGCCGGAAGAGTCATGATTGCCTCACCCGAAACCACAAGATTCACCACGGCGCGGGACGACATGCTGTATACCGTCACATCCTGTTGGGCCAGCCGCTTCACATACTCAACTCCCTTAGTAAGAAGCACGGTCCCCATATACTGAATCGCTTGGCTCGTGTCCTGAGTCGAGATCTGACCTTTCCACTTAGGGCTCAAGAGATCCTCAAAAGCGCGCGGCGCCTGATCTTTGGCGATCCGCTTGGTGTTGTACGCGAGGCCGAGCGGGTTCATCCTATCGCCGGCAAAGCTTCGGTCAGGCGCAACGTACTCTTTCGGGATGGCGTCTAATTGGGGCGACCAGAAAGGTTGGAGAATTTTTCCCAGCCTCATATTCACCATCGCAGGAAAAGAGGCCTCGAAGAAATCGGCGTCGTGCCTGCCGGCGTTGTACTCCTCAGCAACGCGAGTAATCATTTGCGCCGAATCCAACCGGACGATATCGACGTTGATAAAGGGGTACCTCTTTCTGAACGCGTCGACCTGAGGCCGGGCGCGGTCTTTGACGATAAGCGAGGTGTACCAAAGGAGTTGACCTTCTTTGCGCGCTCCGTCTTCCAGTATCTTTTGCCGGTCGGCCTTACGATAGTTGGCGATGTCGGCCACCGTGGCGGCCGCCGCTAAATTTGCCCAGACGGTTAGGGCCGCCAAAAGCGAAAGAGCAAAATATGATTTTCGTGCCATTGCGAAGTTCTTCACTTGAACGCCTCACTTTCATTGGGTGCGAAAACAAAGTGGTGATGTGAAATGGCTAACAGTCTAGTCATAACCAATGATTCAGAGAGACAGCTTGCAGGTTATAATAGATCACATCCCTTGATCAACGGCCCTATTCTTTAGTAGTGGGTCGTTTTGGAATTTTGAGCGAGGACCCGAGAGCAACGCAGATTCATCGCTTCGCAGTGAAGGATCTCAACCGAAATGCCCCACGACCTATTTTTTGGCGCCCTTCCTTGGTTGACGTGAACGTGAAGATTGAGTACCTCTAGCAACGAAGGTGGACTGAGGGTTGCGCGATTTCTTTGTGCGGCCGCGTTCTGCAGGACGGCCAAATCGGGAGGACGAAAAATGGAACGGGACCTCGTCGGTTACGGAAAGAATACGCCTAAAGTGGAATGGCCCGGTGGCGCGCAAATTGCCGTTTCCGTGGTCGTCAACTATGAGGAGGGATCCGAGCTTACTCCGGCCTACGGGGATAAGATGCACGAGGCGAACGGCGACATTCCGTCGCGGAAACCGCGCGAGGCCCGCAGTTTACAGACCGAGTCGCAGTGGGAATATGGGGGCCGAGCGGGTGTTTGGCGGCTGCTGCGACTGTTCGAGCAATACGAAGTCAAGGTCACTTTCTTCGCTTGCGCCATGGCCTTAGAGCAAAATCCGTCCGTCGGTCGCGAGATCGCTGCTCAGGGACACGATGTTTGCGGTCATGGACTGCGGTGGGTCGAACAGTGGCAGCTCGCCCGCGATGCCGAAAAGGAAAGCATTCAAAAAGCTGTGGCTTCCATCGAGAAGACAACCGGTCGCCGGCCTCTGGGTTGGTTTACCAAATCCGGCCCTAGCCTCAATACTCGGGAGATTCTGGCTGAAGAAGGCTTTTTATACGACTGCGACGGCATCAATGACGATCTCCCTTATTACACCACCGCGAAAGGGAAACCCTGGCTGGTGGTTCCCTATGCCTTTGACAGCAACGACGGCAAATACTGGCGCGGCGGTTGGAGCAACGCAGACCAGTTTCTTGGTTATTTGAAAGACAGCTTCGATATGCTGTACAAGGAGGGCGCGACCCATGCGAAAATGTTGTCGGTAGGCTTGCACTCGCGCGTGTCCGGACGTCCAGGCCGGGCCGTCGCTGTCGCGCGATTCCTCGAGTACGCGAGAAGTTTTCCAAGAGTGTGGTTTGCGGGCAGGGATGAAATTGCGCGCTGGTGGCTGGAACGGTACCCGGCAGGTTAGTAGCTAGTTCTCACGGAAAGACTAGGAATGCTTCGACCCTTCGGCTTCGCTCAGGGCAGGCTAATGATCAGCATGAACGTAATTTCCTCCAAATTCTGCTTTTTCTTCCGTTCGTCCTGTGCGGTGTCGATGGGCGAACGGAACTTTTTCAGTGAGAACTAACTAGCCAAGGGCTTCGCCCTTGATATCCCTTCAGAAGCGAGGGCTTCGACAATTCCCGCAGAGGGCGTGCATGGAGTAAGCTTCCAGTATCTCGC
>JBOHVR010000803.1:0-5969 GCA_050735755.1 Binatia bacterium | reverse complement strand
GCCAGCACCTCGCGCACGGCCGGCTCCGGCAGAGCGCCCGCAAACTCTCCTTCCAACCTTCCATCTCTGAAGATCTTCACCGCGGGGATTCCCTGAATGTTAAACACCTCTGCGAGACCAGGGTTTTCATCGACGTTAACCTTAGCCAAAAGGAACTGCCCGGCATACTCTTCCGCAAGCCGCTCCAAGATTGGTCCTAGAACACGGCACGGGCCGCACCACGGCGCCCAGAAATCTACCACGACGGGCAAACTACGGGACCGCTCTAAGACCTCCGATTGAAAATCAGCTTCATTGACTTCAACTGTCCACGAATTCATAAATGGCTCTGTTAGATCCTGCTCTTTAACTTTTGTAGCAGAGGAACAACCGAATTTCACCTTGCGCGCCATTCGCGTTAGCGCTAGGTTTTTACCAGTCTTCCAACCCCGAGAGGAGCAAGCGATGGCACAGCAACTCAATATGGGTGATTTTTTCCCAAAATACACAGTCAAGGCCGCGGCCGGACAAACACTCAACTTTCCCGACGATCTCCGCGGAGAGTACTCGGTTCTGCTTTTCTACCGCGGGGTCTGGTGACCTTATTGCCGCCGGCAGTTAGCCGACTATCAAGCCTACCTCGATAGCTTGAAACAAGAAAATGTCGATGTAATCGCTTTATCCGTAGATCCCCTGGAAAAAGCCCGGGAGATGGTGGACAGGGAAAAACTCGCTTTCCCCATTGCGTATGGCCTGGAAGTACCCAGAGATGGGGAAAAGATCGGCGCGTTCTGGGAGGAAAGAAGAAAAATCATCCACGCAACAAACTTCATCTTGGATTCCGAAAAGAAAGTCGTTGATGCTTCTTACAGCATTGGTCCGATCGGCCGCATCACCGCCGCCGACGCCCTGAGCCACATTCAACATTTCAAGAGGAGAAAAGCGCAGCAAGCCTGATCTTCTCACTTTTTACTTTTGGTCCTGCAAAATTTGGCGTGGGAAGTTCCTCTGAAGCATCTAAACTCCGGTCGCCCGTGAGCAGCATGCCGAAGGGTTCCGGAAAAGCCGGCTCCTTTTTTACTTTTTAATTTTTACTTTCTCCTAGGTCTTGCCGTATTCCTGCATATAAAGATCCAAGAGCGCGGCCAGCAGCGCAAAGATCACGGGACCGAGGACCAGCCCGAGCACGCCGAAAAGGTTCATTCCGCCGATAATGCTGAAAAAGAGAAAAAGCATCGGCACCCGCAGACGGCTGCCGATGAAGATAGGTTTAAGCAAATTATCCACCATGCCCACGACGCCCACTCCCCAACCGATAAGAATGAACCCCCGGAGATAATCGCCTTGGAGAAAGAGGTAAACGGATACCGGGATCCAGACCAGCGCTGAACCTCCGATCGGAAAAAGCGCGCCAAAAAATGTCAGCACTCCCCAAAGAACAGAGAAGGGCACGCCTAGCGCCCAGTACGCTAGACCCGCGAGCAATCCCTGAATCATGGCGGTAATGACGCATCCATGGACCACCGCAATGATCGAGTTAACAATGTTCGAGAAAAGGTGCTTCTGTTTCTCCTGGTCCATAGGCACGAGCCTGCCGACTTTGGCGCAGAACTCTTTTCCGTCGCGCAAAAAGAAAAAAAGCGAGAAAAGAACGATCAAAGTGTTGATGGCAAAGAGAAAAACGTTTTGGGCGACTCCGCTCAGTCTGGGAACGAGGAAACCGGAAGAGAGTTGCGCCGCCTGGACCGCCGCATTTTTAAAATCGATTCCCAGCGTGCCTAATTGACTTGTGACCGACTCCCAGTAACCCAGCAGGCTCTCAACCCACGGCTCTTGCTTCCATGCCTCCAGGCCGCCACCGTTCGCGAGCCCGCGCACGATATGCACGAGTTGCACCGTCTCATCAGAGAGAAATCCCGCCAGCTTGAAAGCTGGAATAAGGATCACGAGCGTAATCAGGATCGTGACGATCAACGCCGCCGCGGTGGCGCGGCCGCGCAAGAGCCGGTTCAGCCAGGCATAGGCCGGATAAACGATAATCGCCAGAATCGCGGCCCAGGTTAGAGCTTCCAGGAACGGGCTCAAGATAAGAACAGCGACATACAAAATGACCAGCAGCAGGCCGAAGAAAAACGCCGGGACAAGCCAGTTTTGGTTCACAGGTTCACTCTCGAAACGACCGCTCCAATATAGGGGCACGGGTACATCGCTGCAACCATCGCCTGAGATGACGCGCGCGGTTGCAAGCAGCGGGCCGATCAGCTCAGCCGAGCCTTCTTTCCCAAATCAAACCGTTCTTGTTCTCGCTTAACAAAGCACGCTCGCCACACTGATAGTTCGGGGGCACATCTCTGGTTGACATAAAACTTCCGGCCGGAATACTCTTTGGCAAACAGAGCGGCTGCCTGGATAACCTGCTCGAGAGTGTAACCGCGCAAACCCTGGAGCAAAGACAAAGGTTCAAAGCATAAAGATGCCGGCCAAGATTCTGATTGTCGATGACGAGCCGTTTAACCTCGACCTTCTCGAGCAAGAACTCGCGGAACGTGACTTTACGGTTGAACGAGCGGCTGACGGAAACAACGCTTTACAAAAAATCGAGTCATTTCAGCCCGATCTTATTCTCCTCGACTATATGATGCCAAATATGAACGGGATCGAAGTACTCAAGGAAATTCGTCGCAGAGGAAACCAGGTTCCGGTAGTTATGGTCACAGCCTATGGCAGCATTGAAAGGGCGGTTCAGGCTATCAAAGAGGGAGCCTACGACTTCATTCCTAAACCCTTTGAATCCGAACACTTGATTTTGACCGTGCAGAAGGCGCTGGAAAGGGAGAGCCTGAAGCGAGAAGTGGCGGTTCTCACCGAGGAGGTTGACAAACGCTACCAGTTGGTCGCGGGGAAAAGTCCCAAAATGACCGACGCGTTGGATTCCGCCAGAAAGGCGGCGCGAAGCAGAGCGACTGTTTTGTTGCTGGGGGAAAGTGGCACGGGGAAAGAGGTTTTTGCGCGCGCGATTCATAGCTGGAGCGACAGAAGCACCAAACCTTTCATTGCGATTAACTGTGTTGGCTTGTCTAGGGAGCTTCTTGAGAGCGAACTGTTCGGCCATGAAAGAGGAGCCTTTACCGGGGCGCACCAGCTCAAGAAAGGAAGGTTTGAGCTCGCAGACGACGGCACTGTTTTCCTTGACGAGATTGGCGATATCAGTTCCGAACTCCAGACAAAGCTGCTACGATTCCTGCAAGAAAGGGAGTTCGAGCGCGTCGGAGGAATTAAAGCCATCCGGGTTGATATCAGAATCATCGCGGCTACGAATCGCAACCTGGAAGCTGCCATTAAGGAGGGCCGTTTTCGTGAAGATCTTTATTATCGTCTCAACGTAATTCCGATTGTCCTTCCCCCCTTGCGAGAACGAAAAGAGGATATCCCTGAGCTGGCACAGTTTTTTCTAAACCGCTTCTCTCTTGAATCCAAAAAGAATTTCACAGAGATAAGCGATGCCGCCTTGGAAAACCTGACGAGCTACAACTGGCCGGGGAATGTACGTGAGCTTGCCAATGCCATTGAGCGGGCGGTCACGTTGGGCCAGGGTTCGACTCTTGATCTGCAAGACCTATCCCTGATTATCCCCGATAGGTCGGAACACATTCGTTCTGAAAACCTGTCATTCCACGAAGCTGTCGATGCCACAAGACGCGAGATGATTCTGAAGGCGCTTGCACAAACGTGTGGTAACCGGACCGCCGCCGCCAAGCTCTTGGGCCTCCATAAAACGCACCTGCTACGCCTCATGAAGTCCTTTAAAATCGAGTAGCAATGTTAATTTTAACGAGGTGAGTAAAACGAGCTGGCCTCCACCGAGTCCGCCTCTAACTCTGTCTCTGTCGGTCTCTGGGGGGCATCTAATACTACCGGAGCAAGAAGTTACCTCAATCTGACTCCCGGGCCCATCCAAATCGACCGCTCCTACAAAATTCGCTTTGAATTTCATCAACATCCGCTTCACACCGTTCTCGTCCCGAGCGAGAGGCCGAAAATCAGAGCGATATTGACCGTGCGTTGCGCTCGATCGGTAGAAGCGAGATAGACGGCGTGTTTGTGTCCTCTCAGAACTGCGAACCAACTTTAGCGTCGTCATCATCTCTCTCGCTTTCGAGAAAAAGGTGCCGGTTACGGTTCACCGCAAGGAATGGGTGCAGAAAGGTGGGCTGCTTTCCTACCCAACCGATCTCCGTCGATCGGCCGAACGGCCGCAACTTACGTCGACAAGGTGCTCAAAGGCGTCAAGCCGGTCGAGCAGCCAACAAAATTCGAGCTGATAATTAACCTCGAAGCAGATCGGCCTCATGATCCCGCCGTCCGTGCGTACCGCGCCGGTCAGGTGATCAAGTGAATAGGTGCTATCGCTTCACTGCGAAACACTCTACAAGCTCTCTACTGCTTAATGTAGCTCCGTGAAACATGAGTAGCGGCGCAGTTTGCGCTCCAATTTAGCGCATCAATTTTGCTACCCCCAAAGCACAAAAGCTCTGGACAACTCAGCCTCGCTATCGGCGCCTAAAAAATTTCTCCCGCGTAATTAGCTACTTTTACGAACGAGGGCGTGTGTTTTCATTGGCACCCGAATTGCTCGTCCGCAAAGCAGCCGAATAAAGATGCAAGGAGGTTTTTATGTCACACCCGAAGAACTTCTTTTCAGCCCTGCAGATGCTGTTGGCCTTGGTGGTTAGCGTCCCGGCCGTAGCGCAGGAAAGAGTCGTGATCGATGGCTCAACTGGAATGCTGCCACTGGCCACGGCTCTGGCCAAAGCCTATCAAGAAAAATACCCAGATTCAGAAGTCGATCTGGGGAAGGGACTTGGAACCGGTGCGCGGATCCGCGCTCTCGCCGAAGGGAAAATACAAATAGCTTTGGCGAGCCATGGGCTTAAGCCGGAAGAGCTTAAGAAGGAAAAGCTAAAAATCATCGAGGTTGCCAAAGGAGCCATCGTCTTTGCGGTAAATTCCAACGTCCCCATCAGCACCGTTACGGAAGCGCAGATTTGTGATATTTATAGCGGGAAGTTGACAGACTGGCAGGCGATGGGCGGGCCTGGCGCCGCGATCGCCGTGTTCACGCGGCCACCCGCGGAGGTAGATCCGGAAGTCATCAGAGCGAAAGTTGCCTGCTTCAAGAACCTGAAAGAAGTAGAAACCGCCAGGGTAATGGCGAAGGGCACAGATATGGCCACGGCTTTGGCAGAAACTCCCTATGCGATCGGCATGACGAGCATGACGGTCGTGGAACAAAGCGGCGGGAAGGTCAAGGCTCTTAAGCTTAACAATCTCGCCCCTAACCCGGAGAACGTCAGGAAAGGGGATTACTATCTCGCCCGTGACTTTTTCTTTGTCGTCAAGGCCGAATCCACGCCCAGTGTGAAGAAATTTCTTGAGTTCGTTCGGAGCCCTGATGGAGACCACGTGATCCTGAAGAATGGAGCGGTTTCGCTGCGGTAAAAAAACATGACACTTTTTTCTCGTTTACGGGTTCCCCCTTTGCACTATGCGAAGGGGGAACCCGCCCGCCCCGGATATGAATTATCGGCCCTTCTGAGGAGCCGCGGTTCTATGAGGTTGCGCGATAGGCAGTCGCGGACGGGAGAAATCCATGAATAAAATGATCGTCCCCCTGATAGTGGCTGCTCTCCTTCTGGCATCCGGCCTATCCGGGCACGCGCAGAGCCGATCCTATCGGCTGGCAGTCATTGGCGCTCCGGAGGAGCCACGTTTTTCTGAAATCGTTAGAGGGCTCAAGCAAGGGCTGCACCCGCTGGGGTATGCCGAACAAGCTGTCGAGATATCAGAGCTAAGAGTCGCAAGAAAAGATCGCGACAAGGTAGCAGCTATGGTAAAGCAGTTGGTGGATCAACGGGTAGAGGTCCTGTTTCTCATCGGTTCGCGACTAGTAAAGCCCGCGCGCGAGTCCGCTCCAGAACTGCCGCTCGTGT
>JBOHVR010000802.1:0-5024 GCA_050735755.1 Binatia bacterium | reverse complement strand
GCCCAAAGTCGAGAGCAAATGCGGGCCCGCTGGGCAGAAATGAAACAGCACTTCAGGCAAAGGCGAGCCGAGAAATAAGTAGCGTCCGTCCCTCCATCAAAGCGGAAGCGGCTGACTGCTGGCGGCCGCTT
Source organism: Binatia bacterium (assembly GCA_050735755.1). Lineage (GTDB taxonomy): Bacteria > Desulfobacterota > Binatia > UBA9968 > UBA9968 > DATMAM01. Next base: position 4,893 of record JBOHVR010000802.1, on the reverse strand, counting down.
CCGCAATTTCAACTCCGCAACCGGTTCTTCCCCGCCCCGCGACCGGCGATTCTATCCATTTCGCCCGGACTAAACTTGCCTCCTGCCGCCCAAATGACTCTGCCTTGATTTAGCGCCACCGGCTTGCCACCATGGGAAACCGGCGAGACGGTAAATAAGGAGGGAGTAAAAAATGAAGACGTTTCTACGTGTTGTTGCAACGATCCTGATCGCAGGCAGCCTAGGAACGGCGGAGGGGCAAGTCGATCCGGGTATGGAACCGGGAGGTGAAGCAAAAACGGAAGGAACGCCTTCCGGCGCTGGGCTGCGGGCGCTGCTCAGGGGAGTCAACCTCACGGGAGAGCAAAAAACCAAGATGCAGGAAATTCTGCAAAGCCAACGCTCCGGGTTACAGGATACGTACAATCGGATGCGGGCGACTCAAAACGAGATCGGAAAGAGACTGCTTTCAGCAGAGAACCTGGACGAGAGCCAATTGACGACGCTGCTCGAACAGACCCTTTTCTTGCAGAACCAACTCGCGCGCCGGAGTTTTCGCACCATGTTAGACATCCGCAACTTGCTCACCGCTGAGCAGTTGGCGCAAGGCGCCAAATACAGAGAACAGTTAAAGGCACAGCAAAAGGGAAGCGAGGAAAAGACAAAAAAATAACGGAGGGAAGCCCGCCGCCATAACAGCAAAATAGGAAGGCCCGCGTCGCCATGACGGGGGCCTTCCCTAAGATTTTACCATCAGCGATTTCGAGGCTGACAAGTCTCACTAAGAGACAAATCAATTTGGAGTTCAATTCATAGCTACGTTCTGCGCTTTTTGGGGCGCTTCCGGCAAATGATGCAGTCAATCTTGGACGCCATTGGTTATTCTCCCTTTGACCTTGTTTCTAACCTATACTCTAGCTCACAACTTGGACGCGCCAAAGAGAGCTGCTCTTCAATCATATTTTCTTGAGGCTTAACAATAGCTTAGGCTTCCTCGGCCAGGGGGTTGCTTACGGGGCTCTGATTGGGCCGGCGCCTTGCGGTCTGTGTCATGCAGGTCGAAATGGAATCGAACCAACTGGGCTCGTCACGCCCGCGCTACCGGCTGCGGTCTCGTAGACGAGTGAAAAATTTTCTATAATGAACTGGCATGTATGGCGAATCTCGACACGATTTCGCGACGCGAGCTCCTACGGTTCACTCTGGGCGCAAGCCTCCTCGCGTTTGACAGCACTGCCATGGCGAATCGGGCGCTGCAGCGCCCGATTCCACGCACGGGGGAGCTTCTGCCCGTCATCGGCCTGGGCACCTGGCAAACCTTCGACGTCGGTCGGGCCGAACCGGCACGCGCCCCGCTGCGGCAGGTGTTGCGCGCGTTCGCGCAGCTCGGGGGTAAGGTTGTGGACTCCTCGCCAATGTACGGGGAATCAGAAAGTGTCGTCGGCGACCTGGCCGCCGACCTTGGTCTACACAAGCAACTCTTCCTGGCCACCAAAGTTTGGACGCGCGGGCGCGAGGCCGGCATCCGTCAGATGGAAGAATCGTTTCGCCGCTTGCGCGCCCCGCGTATCGATCTGATGCAGGTTCACAATCTGCTGGATTGGCGCGCCCATCTCGTCGCCCTGCGAAAATGGAAAAAGCAAGGAAAGGTTCGCTACATCGGCGTAACCCATTACACCGCAGCCGCTTACGATGAGCTCGCCGCCGTGCTCGAGAGCGAAGAGCTTGATTTCGTCCAGCTAAACTACTCAATCGCGGAACGCGAAGCCGAGCGCCGGTTGTTGCCGCTCGCTGCCGACCGGCGCCTCGCGGTCCTCGTGAACCGCCCGTTTGCTCAGGCGGGATTGTTCAGCAAAGTGCGCGGTAAGTCGTTGCCGTCGTGGGCAACGGAGATCGGCTGCGCGAGCTGGGCGCAATTTTTCCTTAAATTTGTTATCTCGCACCCCGCCGTCACCTGCGCCATTCCGGCAACAAGCAAGGTCGAGCATCTGAGAGACAATATGCAAGCGGGTTCCGACCCCCTTCCCGATGCCGCGACACGCGTCCGCATGGCGCGCTATGTTGAAGAGTTATAAGGCAGACGTGCGAATACTTCCGATAAATTCCCGATTGCGGAAGGCTTTGATTCTCAACAGCGTCGGTAGCCGTGGCCACAACCGCAGAATCATTAAATAATGACGGAGGCCCTTCGCTAGATTCATCAAGGCCTCCGTCTCGTCTGGTGATTGTTATACGGTTCGAGAAACCCTAGGTCGTGCGCCTCTCCCAGCGGCACTAGTTCAAGATTCAAAATCTACCGACGACGGTAGTCGTAGTCGCCGCGATGACCGTCGTGATAGCGGTCGTAGTAGTCACGATCCCGATAGCGATGTCGATGATTGCCCCAATGGCAACCCACGGCGGAAACCATGATCACTGCCAGCATAGCAAGCATCACTGCTTTCTTCATCTTTGCTAGTCGTTCCATCTGACAACCCTCCTTTCCACAATTAGCAATGGCAACGACCGTGCCATTAGAAGAAATCCAATGAACTCGGCATTTATTTGATCGGTTAGTTTTTGGGAACGGGAAAAAAAGTTAGCAGCGGGGAAATATTACTTGCTGAAAACGCACAGTGGCGGGTGTGAGTTATGAGCTTGCCCGGGAATCGTGAATCTACCAACAGCGCCGGGAACCCTAAAGGTAGTGTTATTGGACGAATTGCAATCAGAAATCTTCAATCTGAATTACCGATCCATGTTTCGCGGCACGCTGAAAGCATTGCGGAATGAACCCGGCGGCGTATATATAAATAACCCAACTTCTGTACCAGGAGAGAGAAAAATGGCCGATCCAATTGTGAAAGAGAACGATGGGGATATCACGACGATCACACTAAATCGCCCAGAAGTCAGCAATCGACTTACCGACACCCAACTAGTCGAGTTGGCCGCCATGATCGACACCGCGGCGAGCGAATCAAAACTCACCGTGCTGAAAAGCGCAGGAGCGGACTTTTGCCTGGGTCGTGAGACGATGGGGCGGCAGGCGAATGTCGAGGCTTACGTCATGCGCGAGAGAATTGATGTGATACTCAATTTATACGATGCGTTTCGCCGTTCGAAAATTCCCGTTATCGGTGCCGTTCAGGGAAGGGCCGCCGGCCTGGGCTGCGCCTTAGCCGCGCTTTGTGACGTTACCATTGCGACCGCTGATGCTCGGTTTCAACTTCCGGAAATGGCGCACAAGATTATGCCGTCCTTGGCAATGTCGGCGCTGATCGATCGCGTGCCGCGCAAGGCTCTCATGTATCTCGTTTATTCAACCGCAGAAATCGGCGCTGACCTTGCGCTCTCTTTTGGGCTGGTTAGCCAAGTCGTCGCGGCCGGCAAGCTTGAGCCGGCCGTCAGTGATTTTGTCGGAAGGGTTAGAAAATACTCAAGCGCGGCGCCGACGGGAGCCAAGGAATACGCCCGCGCGGCCTATGATATGGATACCGCCGCGGCGAATGCCTTCGCGCGCAACATACACGCGACGATCAACAGCTCCTCGGCGGTCCGCTCCTAGCGCAATCAGTTTCGGGTCTTTTCCCCATCGAAAAGCTACGGCTTGTCTTCGAATTCGCGATGCTGATCCGCCATATTTGACTGGCTTAGGAGATCGTTCCCCGTGAAAGCTCAGTGACAGGATATGCAGCCGATCCTTCAATGGTCTTGCCTGTGACATCCGCAAGTGTCGAGCCTCTTGTCGTTACCGAAACGAAGTCGGGGTATGCGATATTACCATGCTCCCCGATATCCAGACCTTCCATCTCTTCTTCTGCCGACACCCGGATCCCGATCATAGCCTTGATGCCTGTCCAGAAGATCAGAGAAATCACGAACACGAAAACACCCACGCCCACCACACCCGCAAGTTGGGACATCAGAAGTCCGCCTCCTCCACCAAAGAAAAGACCGTCACCTGTGGTGTTGGGTGTGAATTCAGCCTGAGCAAACAGCCCAACAGCAACAGTTCCAAACATGCCGCACACCAAATGGACCGATAACGCTCCCACCGGGTCATCGACCTTGATTTTATCAAAGAAAAGGACGGAAAGGACAACTAACACTCCCGCGACTAGGCCGATAATGAGCGCGCTGGGTATGCTGACAAATGCGCATGGCGCCGTGATCGCTACGAGTCCCGCCAGGCCTCCGTTAAGAATCATGGAAAGATCGGGCTTGCCCAGAACCAGCCACGCTGTAATAGAAGCTGCAATCGCTGCAGCGGCAGCCGCAGTGTTGGTGGCGACTGCAATCCGGCCGATAGCGCCAGCGTCCGCCGCCATCGTGCTTCCCGGATTAAAACCAAACCAGCCGAACCAGAGCACGAACACTCCCAGTGTGGCCAAGGCCATACTGTGACCGGGTAGGGGAAGAACTTTTCCGTCTTTGCTATATTTCCCGATGCGCGGGCCAAGAACCAACGCTCCGGTCAAAGCGGCCCACCCACCGACCGAATGCACCACCGTCGAGCCCGCGAAGTCAAACATGCCAAGTTTTGCCAACCAGCCTCCGCCCCAGATCCAGTGACCGGTAATCGGGTAAATAATCCCAACCATCAGAAAACTGAAGACATAGAAAGCGCCGAATTTGATTCTCTCAGCGACTACACCAGAAACAATCGTTGCCGCCGTTCCGGCAAAGACTAGTTGAAAGAAGAATTTCGTCCACAGAGGGACGCCGGCCCAACTCAACGATCCATAAACGCCCTTGTAGGCGTCCTCCATCGCCGGACTGTTATCCGCTCCTCCGACAAACCACAGTCCGTCAGTCCCAAAAAAGGCATTCCCATCGCCAAACATCAGCCCCCAGCCGAGAACTAAAAATGCAATCGAAGAAGCTGCAAACACAATAAAGTTCTTGGCAATAATCGTCACCGTATTCTTGGCC
>JBOHVR010000801.1:0-5720 GCA_050735755.1 Binatia bacterium | reverse complement strand
GGGCAAGGCCGTGGACAACGATGTGGAAGCGTTCGGCCTTAAGTGGAGCTGGGCTGGCCAATCGAGTAAGCACATCCCCTTCGACTGGACCGGCCCCCAGTTCGGCTAGCTCGTGTCGACGGAACTTACTCAACTCGGAGCGGCCCTGCGACAGGACCGCGCCGTCATTCTCGCCGGCGTCACGATGGCGGCACTCGCCGCGTGGGCCTACCTGGTGCACCTCGTCTGGGAATTGGGGACCATGGACGACATGGTGGCGATAGGTATGACCCACGATATGGTGATGCCACAAATGCAGAGCTGGGGAGCCATCGAGCTCCTTCTGCTCTTCGTGATGTGGGCCGTCATGATGGTGGCGATGATGGTGCCGTCCGTCGCTCCCCTCATCCTGATGTTCGCGCGGGCAAATCGACAGAAGGCGCGAGTCGAGTCGTGGGCTCTGCTGGGATTCTCCTCCTTGGGTACCTGCTCGTCTGGATGGGCTTCAGCATCCTGGCAGCGCTGGTGCAGTGGAGGCTTCACACTGCCGCCCTCTTATCCCCCATGATGGTGAGCACCAGCTCGGTCCTCGGAGGCCTTCTCCTCCTGGCCGCCGGCGGCTTTCAGTTCACCCCGCTGAAGCACGCCTGTCTGGTGCGGTGCCGCTCCCCTCTGGGTTTCCTGATGTCGGATTGGCGAGAGGGGCAGTGGGGAGCTTTAATCATGGGGCTGAAGCACGGGGCTTATTGCGTGGGATGCTGCTGGATCCTCATGGCCCTTCTGTTCGTCGCCGGTGTTATGAACCTTCTCTGGGTGGCGGCCATCACTGTCTTCATACTCGTGGAGAAGATCGCCCCGAGAGGCGATCTCATCGGGCGCTTCGCCGGGGCCGCGCTGATCGCGGCCGGGATCGCGCTCAGCGTCAGATAAGCGGAGGAGGGGCCAGAATCGACTAAGGGCGGCGATGCCTAACTCGGCGCTGGAAAGGGACGCGGCAAACAGCGCCGCGCCCCCGCAGCTTGGTTCGTTATACTGACGCTGTAATTGTCTGTGGATTGAAACATGAGTTGGTGGGAATGCTAGAGATATCATGGACAGTTCTGCTCTTTGCGGTTTAGGTATTATCGCTTATGGCATCTTTCTCTTTTTTGCTATGCCTGCGGCGGGAATCTTCGTAGCGATGACAGGACTCGTGCTCGTGAATATCGGCCTAAGAAAAACAGACGTGGTCAACAGAAGGCTAACCGCTTTAACAAAGGACAGCCTTAAAAACAAGCAACGACGCGACCTCGATCAATTAGGGCAGCCGCCTGATAACATTGGCAAAAAGATACCTATCCCTAAGAGCTACAAGATTGTTGCGTCTTTGCTCTTCGTAACCAATCTGTTCCTCATCTCCACACTGGCTCCAAAATTCAGTTCTCTCGGAGGCGAGGTTGGGTTCGTGCTGTCAGGAGGGGTGCGTATCCTTGCTGCACTCTTCTACACATGGCTAATTCTCTCGGTTTTCAGGACAACTAACTCGCTTGCAGTGGTACTTATGGTGACCTGGGGGGCAATAGTCCTTCGCGCAGTAAAATGAGGTTTTGAGCTCCCAGAAAACGAGATGAGGATTGACGGCTATTGCAGCATAACAACAGACTTAAATAGACTTCGCCCCTAAAGGGGCTCGCTCCTTAGTCTGAGCGTTATGTTGCGGTAAAACATGTCCGAGGCGGGCATATATACTACTGACCGTTCTGCGGAGCGCTTATCAAGAGCGAAGGGTTCGGCAACTACGACGATGCCGCTGAGCCGTCACCAGAAATTGGATCATCCATGGTTGATTCTCGCAATCGGCTCAAGCGGCGGGTTATGTCGGCAGCTAGGCGGTGCCCAAGCCGCGCTCAACCGGAACCGCCCAACAGCTTCGGTGTTGGGCGCCCTCCGCGCTTCGCGCCGCGGCGGCCGTTTAGCGCGACCGTGGGGTGAGAGTTCCACTTGGGCGATGTGGAAAACGACAAAGCAGTCATTTTGTCCCTTATGCAGAATGACTGCCGAGGTCTTACATGAACGATACACTGGACTTGCAATCCCTGGTGCAGGCTGCGGGTGATGCGATCATCGCGGCAGGCACGGACGGGAAGATACTTCTATGGAACCCGGCAGCGGAGCGGATTTTTGGGTTCACCGCGGAGGAGGCGCTCGGCCATTCACTCGACCTTATCATTCCGGAGCGCTTTCGGAATCGGCACTGGGAAGGATATCAACGCGTAATGCTGACGGGCCAGACCCGCTATGGAACCGAAGTGCTTCGCGTCCCCGCCCGTCGCAAGGATGGACGTTCTCTCTCGATCGCGTTCACGGTCGCACTGTTGCGTTCTGGGGACGGCGGCATCCAGGCAATTGCCGCAATCGTCCGCGATGAGACTGCGCGCTGGGAGGAAGAACGCGCCCTGCGCCGGCGTTTAACCGAACTCGAGGCACGCACTAGATGAAGCCGGATGCAACGGGAATCTACCGATGAGAGAGCCCTATGGTTATTAAGCTGAAGCGAGCGTATGAATCGCCTGAGGCAGACGATGGAACCCGGGTCCTGGTAGACCGGCTCTGGCCGCGCGGCGTGTCTAAGAGTGCGGCGCAGATTGATCTCTGGCTCAAAGAGATCGCACCGAGCGCCGCGCTCCGGAAATGGTTCGGTCACGACCCGGCGAAATGGAGCAAGTTTAGGGCTCGTTACTTTCAGGAACTCCAGAAGAAGGGCGCAGCGGTCGAGCAGCTCATGGCGCATTGCGCGTCACGGGGCGGTGACGCTCGTGTACGGCGCCAAGGACCGGGAGCATAACGATGCCGTCGCCCTCAAGGAGTTTCTCGAATCGCATGGAGCGAATTCCTGATGCCTGTTTGCCGAATTCCCCTTCCAGGCCAGCCTGACACTGGCGTGGAGCGGCGGACCAAACAATTGGCGCTTTCTGATAGGCTCTTGCGAGCGTCCAAGGTCGATACCAACGTTGGAACGCCCCGAGTGGCCGCCAAAGAGACGATCAGGTCGTGCCGAGCGTTAGGGAAAGTCTATCCACCAGCACTGGTGGCCAATACGATCACATGTTTGTATGGTTGTCCCTACGTACACGGAGGCTGAGAAGAACTGACAGCCCGTGGACCAACTCGTAACGTTTGGTTTCTCGTTGTAGCAAGTCGATGGCGCTCCATGAATCTAAAAAACCAAACCTCAGGAGGTAAACTATGCGCTTCTTATTGAAGGTCAACATCCCCGTGGAGTCCGGCAACGCGGCGGCAAAAGCAGGAAAGCTGGGGGCGACGATCCAGTCTATTCTGGCAGATTTGAAGCCCGAGGCCGTCTACTTTACGGACAACAACGGTCAGCGCGCAGGGTTCATTTTTCTCGACATGCAAGATGCTTCTCAAATCCCGGCCATCGCCGAGCCGTGGTTCCTTGCATTCAATGCAAGCATTGAGATTCATCCGGTCATGGTACCGGACGACCTCGCCAAGGCGGGAGCCGCCATCGGGAACGCGGTCAAAAAATACGCCTGATCGCTTTTGGCAATACTAAGGATTTTCAGGGCAGGATCGTGCGCGGTTGTGCCTTGAGAAAGGACTCGAAAAACGTTACAGGGAAGCATCCTGCAATCGGATCGGATGCTTCCCTCAACATTTGAGCGGAGCCGTCAGCCAGATCAGGCGGCCCATTTGTCGATGAGCTTTACCAGCACGCGTTGGTCTCTGGCAGTCCTGAGTTCGGCCGAAGGCAGGAGCGAGAGGACCGGACACGGCGCTTTTCGAACAACCCGCTCGGTCAAGCTTCCGCGGAACATGCGCCGCAATCGGGATGCTTGACTCGCCATAACGATCACATCGCACTGTTCCTCTTTGGCCGCGGCTACGATCTCATCGACCACCTTGCCAATCCTGATAAGCGGGGTGATCTTCACAGCCGCGAGCAGCTCATGCGCGATCTTCTGCTCCAAGAAATTATGAAGAATCTGCCTTTTCGCTTCGAAAATGTTGTCCAAGTTAGGCTGGGCCGTGACAGCCATCGGTGCCTCTGCTGGCGTGACGATCCCGCCTGCGACGTAACGATCTGAGAAGTTCTCCTTCATCACCTTAGGCGGAAGAGCGTGGACGACAATGACTTCCGCATCATGGTCTTTGGCGAGCGAGATCGCGTATCCCATCGCCGGGACAGATCCGCTCGAAAAATCTGTGGGAACGAGGATTTTTCTAATCATGATCATACTTCACCCCCGTGTTTTAAAGTACTTGATAAATGAAGCAACGCTGATGCCAAGGTGCTTTCTCCCAGCGGCAAAATAAGAGCGTGATTTTACGGCAGTTTTTTGCCGCTGGTCTTCTCCTCCGGAAGCCCGTGTAGGGTTTGTCCTTCACCGGCATCAGTGTCGCCTTTCTCACCGCCTTTTCATGCGGGCTTTAAACGTGAGCGTGACCTCGGCCGCGGCTCTGCTGATGCTTTACTTTACCAGTTGAGCGGCTTCATCGGGCCGCTGGTGATTGGCTGGTTCTCCGAATCGGTTCAACCGCAAAACGATCGTTCAACTAACGTTGCTGATATCGAATTTTCCACGCTGTCGCTCCTGATCCATCAGAGCGTCACACCGTGGCTGATCTTAAACCTGATTATTTATGGGAGCGCAATACAGTCACGCGGTCCCCTGACCCAGAGCATGGTCACGGAATCGGTGGCGTTCGAGCGGCTCGACGCGGCGTTCAGCATCTATTTTTTTATCGGCTTTATCGCCGGTCCGGCATGGACATTCCCGATGGGGCTGATCGACAGTTATGGCTTCACCACCGCCTTTAAGGTCATCAGCTGCAGTTATCTCATGGGCATGCTGCTTCTCTTTTTGCGAAACTTCCCTCCAAACTGGCGGAAAGGTCTTTAACAGCCAGTTAGTCATCGACCGTTGCTTGCGCCGCCTCGATTCCTGTAAAAAGCTCAAGTTATTTGTTAGATCCGGTCCGAGGCCTGAGGGCTATTCCACGCGGACTGGCGAATGCCTGGAGGAGAGGGCCTTCTGATGATGAGGCTTTATCTTCGGCGAGTGCGCTTAGGCCCTAATTCTTCTCTGTCTCTGTTGATACAATCGCACGCCTAGATCGGAGAGAAACCTGGTCGTGCGTTCTTCCAATTGAGGGTGTCCCTGCTGGTTCTGAAACAGTATCATGACGTTTTGGTCGCGCTTGCAAACCTCCAGGAGTCGGCCTCTGTTCATATCGATGTAGGCGCCGACAGCGCGCAGGATATTGGACAGGCTATGAAAGTCCGGTAAGCGGTGCGGCTCCTTGCGCCGGGCGCGACCTTCATGCTCCAGCCGATTGATATCCTGGGCGCTGAAGCTCTTTTGTCCAAAAGGTTTCTCCCTGCGAAGCAAAGCCAGCACGGTCCGATTCTTTGCCGCTTCTCCTTGAACGATAAAGCTCGCGCCCTCGGTCTTAAGGTTAAACGCGATTACGCGCTGCGCTTCGAGTGCCTGTCCAATAACTCGCAAAGTCTGGTCGTAGGCATTTCCTGGATCCATGGCTATACCCCGTGTGTAGGCGACGGTAGTCATAGATCGATTTGAATCCGGGTGTCAACACCTAAACGCCGTAATGTGGTAGCTTAGCGAAAATGTCACCCCAAAACTGCTTAGCGAATCTGTCACCCTGTTAGGTAGGATCTTCTCCGCAAAGGAGGAGATCGGATGACGGATTTGGAGTTAAGGGTGAGTCAGAGAGAT
>JBOHVR010000800.1:0-3423 GCA_050735755.1 Binatia bacterium | reverse complement strand
CGCGTCTACCGTCAGGCTGGCATTGACGCCGGCAAACAGGAGCGCTGCTGTGATCAACCACGCGGGGACTGCCGCAACAAACCCTTTCAGCGCAGTCGCAAAAAAACCGCTGCGTTCCGCCACACCGACTCCGATCATGGCGACGAGCACCGTTCCCAGCGGGGCAAAGCCCGTGAAGTTAACCACCGCTTTCGTGATGATGTTTTGAATTCCCTGCTGATCGAGGAGGTTAACGGCCGCGATCTTTTTTCCCGTTGCCGGATGCGTCACACCGAGACCCAACGACGCAGCAAGCCAGGAAGCGACAAGAACCAAACCGGCCAAAAGAGTAAAAAGAACCAGCGGGTGAGGCAGCCGGTTCCCGAAACGTTCGACGAAATCAAGCGCCCGAGAAAGCAGTTTGCCTTTGCGGTTTCGTTGCCGGCCCTTGGGGACGCTCATTTGCAGTTCCAACTACTGCGTGTCATCAGTTGTGTCATGCAGCCCTTGCGGGATGACAGATCTCAGATTTCAGATTGCAAATGGGGCATCGGATTCGAGCTGTGAGATCTGAGATTTGCTATCTGCTATTCCGAGCGTAGCGAGGACGTGCCCTGCGGGATGACAGATCTCAGATTTCAGATGGGAAAGGAATTTTGAGATCTGAGATTTGCCATCAGTCATTCTGAGCGCAGCGAGGACTCGACCTGTGCCTGGAGCTTACGGAGCTCGAAACTGAGATCCACAGGATAGAAGGCGGGATCCTCGATTGCTTTGACGGGCCCCGCAAGGCGAGCAAACTCCGCGAAAAAACGCTCCCGGATTTCTTTCAGAGTGGGACAAGGTCCAAAAGCTCGACCGTTGGCCATAACTTTTTGGAGCAGCGGCTCGGCTGTTGGAATTTCTTCCGTCCTGAGCGCGATCAGGTCTTTTTCGAGCTGGCCTCGATCGCCGGCAAAGCGGAAAACCTGTTTTCTTCCGGGACTGGAGACCTTTCCCGTACTGAGTTTGAGGACGGGCCGCCCGTCGTGCTCGACCAGTTTGTAGGCGATATCGAACCAGGGCGCGTCGCCCGACACGCCCATCCGGGTCCCGACACCGTAGCTGTCGTAGGGAGCGCCGGCGCGGGCAAGTTCCGCCAAGTCATATTCATCCAGACCGCCGCTGCCGACGATTTTGACGTCGGTAAAACCGGCGTCATCGAAGATCCGCCTGACGGAATGGGCCAAGGCCGCGAGATCGCCGCTATCGATGCGGACGCCACGCAAGCGCTGGCCTCTGCCGGCCATTTCCCGCGCTACTGCGACGGCTTTGCGCGCTCCTTCCAGCGTATCGTAAGTGTCAATGAGCAGAATGGAATTTTCCGGGAAGCTCGCAACGAAAGCGCGAAAAGCATCGATCTCGCGTTCAAAGCTCGAAACAAAAGAATGGGCCATGGTTCCCACAATGGGAATGTCGTAATGTTTTCCCGCTAAGACATTACTCGTTCCGGCAAAACCCGCGAGATAGCTGGAACGCGCGACTTTCATACCCGCGTCGATCCCGTGAGTTCGGCGCAGGGAAAAATCGACCACGGATCGACCGCCGGCGGCGTCCACGCAGCGAGCCGCTTTGGTCGCGATCAGGGTTTGCAGGTTGATTTGATTGATAATGAAAGTCTCGACAATCTGCGCTTCGATGATGGGCGCCGTGACTTCCAAAAGAGGTTCATCTTTGAATACCAGGCGGCCCTCGGGAACAGCCCAGACTTCGCCCGTGAAGCGCAAGCCCTTCAGAAACTCGAGAAAATCCTCGGTAAAGAGTCGCTGGCCGCGGAGATAATCGATAGCCTCGGAATCGACGGAGAAGTCCTGAAGGAAGCGCAGGACGTCTTCAAGTCCCGCCACGACGAAATACCCCCGGTGCGTTGGATAGGCGCGGATGAAGAGGCTAAAAGTTGCCGGCTCGAACTTCCGGCACTGGAAATAACTTTGCGCCATCGTGAGCTGGTAAAGGTCTGTGAGAAGCGCGAGGTGGCTGCCCATTGCCTGCCCGTTTACCGAAAAGCTAGACGCAGTGTAGTGTAAAAATGACACTAAATAAACCCGCGCCGGCTTTTGCGGAGTTGATCGCGAGTTCCCATGCCGAGGATGCGAGATCAGTCCCCTGGCGCCGAAGCCTTGATCCTCTGCGGGCAACGGTTTGAGAAATTGTTGATTTCACAGCACGCTTTTGCTAGCGTGAAGATAGCAAAAAGAAAAAGGAGATCGGCGGATGTTTCAGGACAAAGTGGACCTTAAAGACTTCGAGAAGCAAGATCCCGAATATCAAGACCTCATACGCCGTGTTGTGGCGATTCAGGCCGATTGTGAGATCGGCGGGCCCAGTCTGTATGTTAAGGACATTCTGCCCGGCGCTCCCACGAAACTGGATCAGTTGATCGTAGCCCGCACCGCGGCAGAAGAGATGGATCACTTTAGAAAGATGGCCCGAATCGCCGGTGATATCGGGGTTGACGTCTCTTACGTGCTCGGCCGGCCCAATCAGGAACGCTATGTGGAAGCGTTTCGCGGTCAGATCAAAACATGGGAGGACTTTTCGACGTTCGGTTTCTTGATCGATCGCGTCGGCCGGTTCCAGCTCGAGGAGTTCCTTGGTTGCACGTTCCTGCCGCTTGCCCGCGTTGTCGAAGATCCGGATATTATTCGAGAAGAGGAAGGACACCTCGACTTTGGCACCAACTGCACGGCGGAGTGCGCGGCAAAGGGAGGAGAGGCGAAAGAGAGAATTCAGAAGGCTGTCGACTTCTGGTACGTCAAAGGCCTTGATATGTTTGGCAATTCGGTATCCAGGCGCTCGGAGCGTTATATGCACTGGGGTTTGAAAAGGCGGTCTAATGCGGTGGCGCGGCAGCAATACAAGGACGAGGTGGATGCCCTGATCAAAAAGATGGGTCTTATGGTTCCCGATCCCAACAAAGGCCGGCTTTATATGTAGCGCTGAGAAAGAGTATGCAACCAGCACCTAACACCGAAGCCCTAGACCAACAGTTTAAAGAGTTCATTCAGGCGCTGAAGAGTGCCGTCAGCTCGGCCATGCCGCACCTCAAGGATGATCCCAAGGTGGTCGATAAAGCGATCGCCGACTGCAAGGAGATCTTTGACGTCGTCATGGAGGGCAATGTCAAGGAGTGGCTGTCGTAAGTTTTTGCCAGCGAAACTCTAAAATCGCCAAGTAAAGTTCGATAACGACGAGGCGCCTTGATCCTGACGGCGCCTTCGTTGTATTTGTAGCGGGACCGATCTCACTCATGGGGAGAATAGAGCTTTGAACATTATCGTCTGCGGTAAAGTCATTCCCGCCAGTACCGTTACCATCGAACTCGATCCTGCGACCAAACGCATGATACGCAAGGGGGTCACGCATGAGCTCGACCCCGCGGCTGCGAGCGCCGTGGAAGAAGGG
>JBOHVR010000799.1:0-4275 GCA_050735755.1 Binatia bacterium | reverse complement strand
GTTGTGGGCTTTGTCTATCTGCTGCTGAATCAGGTCATCGGTAAACTCACGGAAGAGCAGCAAAGGGTCTTGGAGAAAGTTTACCGAAATTCAGAAGAACTCCTTGAACTCATCGACAATGTTCTCTGCATGACTTCGATCAATGCCGGCGAGTCGTTGGTTCTCCACGAAGAGTTTGAGCTGGAATCAACGGTCCGGGATATCTTGAAGCGCTATGAAAAGATTCTCACCGCGAAGGGAGTCACGCTTGTGGTGGAGGCGCCGGAAAGGATTCGCGTGCTGAGCGATCGGGCAAAAGTGGAGAGGATTTTCCAAAATCTGCTTAACAACGCCGTCAAGTTCACGTCGCAGGGCGAGATCATGATCAAACTCCACGAGACTTCGGACCGGAGGGCGGTCCATCTAGAAATCGTCGACACGGGGATTGGAATCGAGCGGGATCAAGTTGAAAGCATGTTCGAAGCCTTCAAGCAAATGGATACCTCGGCACGACGGGAGTTCTCCGGTCTCGGACTGGGTTTAACCGTCGCGAGAAGGTTGACAGATCTCTTGGGGGGAAACCTCGATATCCAGAGCCAGCCCGGCATCGGGACGCAGGTTTTTCTCACCCTACCGAATGCATTGGGTTCTACGCGCAGCGACTTGCTGCAACAGAGCTTTTGAGGGACCCGATGGCCGACGAGAAGTTCGTTTGGTGTCGCAACTGTAATGAGGTGCATCACGTGACCGCTTACGATAAGGCGCCCTTGTATGATGGCGAGCTTCCAGACCCGGTAGCGGTTGACGATTGGCGCGCTTTCATGCGGCGTCATACAGGCCATTCTTTGGAGGCGCTGCGCTCCTCAGACCAGGTCGCGTGGGAAGGCGGGAGCTCGGACCCCATGCAGCAAAGATATATCGAGGTGACGAATGGAAGGGGGCGGTTCGTGGTGCGCGGCTTTCGAACCAGTATTCATGAGCCGCTGCGTTTTGAGGCTATTCCGGGGCGCCTCAGCGCGAAGAGGGTCGCGCTAGAGGTGCAAGGGAATGAGATCCGAAAGGAACTCAAGAGACATTTCCCCTGGGGAATGATTCCGCCAGGCGACGAAAAGATCGACTTGTTTATCGGGCTTTTTCAACAGCTGGTTTCTGGTCTGGCACCGGAAGACATCAGAGCGTCCTACATCCCTTACGGCGAAGCCGATGCGGGCTATGGAGCCCTCAACGACGAACTCGTCGAAAATTTACTGCAGAAATGCGTTCCCTATTTTGTCCCGGAGGAACTGAGCGCCTTGAAGCGGTTTCTCGCGATGCAGAGAGACAGTGAGGGTGTCATGGCGCTTCGCTTCAAATACGAATATACGATCGACAGCTCCATTGAGGCTTCCCAGGCACGCTGCGACTCTAAATGAGCTGTTTATCTCCTCCGGCTGCGAGCGCATCCATGCCAGCCGATCTGTAGCGCGTGGAAGTGCTATCGTCTCCTGCCCCTAATTTGATCACTTTATCGCTGAATTGATTCAGTCCTTTGGTGGAATTTCTCGTGTCCACCACGAGTTTTGACCAGCGCAGGATCTCCGCGAGGTCGTAGGCATCGTGGTCAGTAATGATCACGAGACAATCCTGCTCTTGGATGACAGCAGGGGTTAACTCCACGGACGCGTGGCGAGTCGCGCCGATGTTAAGGGCCGGAACGAAAGGGTCGTTGTACGAAATGCGGGCTCCCTTTTCACAGAGGAGTTTTATCACATCAATGGCCGGTGACTCCCGGCAGTCGTTTACGCCCTTTTTGTAGGATACCCCGAGGATAAGAATCCTCGAATCGCGAACGCTTTTGGAAAAACGGTTCAGCCCCTCGGTCACAAGGCCGCAAACCACTGACGGCATCATGCCGTTGATTTCCGCGGCAAGCGAGATAAAGCGGGCCTGAAAGTTCAGCGCCTTCAACTTCCAGGCGAGGTAGTGGGGGTCGATAGGAATGCAGTGACCGCCCAGCCCAGGACCCGGATAAAACGGTATGAATCCGAACGGTTTGGTAGCTGCCGCATCGATGACTTCGTAGACATCCACTCCCAAAAGGTCGCACATCAAGGCCATTTCGTTGACCATGGCAATGTTGACGCTGCGGAAGGTATTTTCCAGGAGCTTGACCATTTCCGCGCACTTCGTGCTCGAAACCGGCACGACGCGGTCAACGAACTGAGAATAAAATGCCGCAGCGATTTCCGTGCACTTTGGGGTCATTCCGCCGAGAACTTTCGGTGTATTGTGGGTTGAGAAGAGCCTGTTTCCGGGATCAATTCTCTCAGGCGAAAAGGCAAGATAGAAATCCTTCCCCACAGTAAGTCCCGTAGCCTCGAGTTCCGGCAGAATCAGCTCCTCCGTTGTGCCCGGGTAGGTCGTGCTTTCGAGAATTACCAGCTGTCCGGGGCGCAGGGTTTTTCTTACCTCTTCGGTCGCTGCCAGAATAAAAGAGATGTCTGGATCCCTGCTTTTGCTCAGAGGAGTGGGCACGCAGATGCTGATCGCATCGGCGCCGCGGAGCAACTCAAAGCTGCTGCTGGGGAGAAATCTTTCCTGCTCCAGCGCCGATTGAATTTCTTGGTCTTTCACATCCAGAATATAGGAGCGACCCTGTTTGAGGCTTGACACCTTTTTGCGGTCAATGTCGAGGCCAGTAACCTGAAATCCGGCCCGACTGATCTCGAGCGCCAGTGGAAGTCCCACGTAACCCAGGCCGATGACGGCTGCCGTCGCGGTATGTTCGTGGAGCTTATTTTTGAGATCTTCCAATCTGAAATCCTCCGTTCCATTTGCGTACCCTCGGGTGGACGCAAAAAAGCGATTAGTTGTTTTATGCTTATCCGGTTGTTTTAGCACACTACCAGATGTTGGATTAGCTTCACGGGCGCGCAACTAGGTCTCGTGCTTTGCTGAAACAACCGTATAAGCATTAGTTGTTTAGTTTAGATCTCCGGATCCTTGTCCATGGCCGCATGAGCAAGAACACCGGCACTTTTGAACTCTTCAATGGTGATCCCATACTTGGACATGAGTTCATAAAGATTTACGCGGCTAATCCCAAGGTCCTTCGCCGCGCGACTGACGACACCTCGGCTGCGCAGCAGGGCTTTGCGCACATATTCTATCTCGATCGCCTTTTTGGCTTCCTTGAGATTGACATCCGCTTCCTTTTTGTCGGGGTAGAAGCCGAGGTCATTAAGAGTCAAGACCGATCCGGGGGTCATCACAATGGCGCGATTAATGAGATTTTCCAGCTCGCGCACGTTGCCGGGCCAAGAATAAGAAAGCAGCCTGTGCTCAACCTCCGGCGAAAGTTTAAGCAAAGGCTTGTGGTGGTCGCGACAGTATTTGTGCAAGAAGTGATGGGCCAGGGGCAGTATATCCTCTCTTCTCTCGCGCAGGGGTGGAATGGTAATCGGCACGACTTTCAGGCGATAGTAGAGGTCTTCGCGGAAAAGGTTGTTGTCCATCTCTTTTTTTAGATCGCGGTTTGTGGCGGCGATGATGCGCACGTCGACGCTCACTTTCTGGTTCCCGCCGATTCGTTCAATGATTCGGTCCTGAAGAAAACGAAGGAGCTTGACCTGAAGCGGAGGAGCGAGCTCCCCGATTTCGTCAAGGAAGAGAGATCCGGTATGGGCCAGTTCAAATTTTCCCTTCTTTTGCGCGTGGGCTCCCGTAAAGGCCCCCTTTTCGTGGCCAAAAAGTTCACTCTCCAAAAGAGTGTCCGGGATGGCGCCGCAGTTGACCACGATGAAAGGGTTTTGCTTGCGCGGGCTCCTGTGGTGAACCGCGTGAGCGACAAGCTCCTTTCCCGTTCCACTTTCACCGCAAATGAGGACCGAAATATCCGATAGAGCAACCCGGTCGATGAAGCGGTAGATTTCCTGCATGCTCTTGGACACCCCCGTAAGGCCGTGAAAACCCTCCTCAGGGGCCACCGAAACGGTTTGAAGACGCTGGTTGAGAGTGTGGATGTGCAAGGCTCGCTTGACCATGACCTTGAATTCCTCGAGCGCGATGGGCTTGGAATAATAATCAAAGGCCCCTAAGCGGACCGCCTTGAGCACAGTCGCCTCCTCGTTATTTCCCGACACCACGATGACTCTTGTCGACGGTTCCTCCTCAACCATGAGTTCCAGGAGGCGAAGTCCTGCCAGATCCGAAGGGAACTGCGTGTTCAAAGAGAGATCCAGACTCACGACCGGCGGTTTTTCCTTGCGAAATGCGGCAATGGCATCGGTCTCCGTGAGCGCGGTAAAGACTTGATAC
>JBOHVR010000798.1:0-5236 GCA_050735755.1 Binatia bacterium | reverse complement strand
CGATGACCCGGCGCGAGCAACAGGGGCTTGGCGCCTGTGGCCTATGGGATGATCTCGTCGGGGCCGAGGACGGCGAATGGCTGGACCGGCTCCGCGCAGACAGCGCCGTCCCCGAGGACTGGCGCGTCGCGGCGCGTCGCGGTGGTTTCCCGACGCCCGCCGTCCATATGACCACGGCGGCGGAACGTGCCGTGTGGTTCGAGGGCTACGTGCGGACCTATCTTGAGCGTGACCTGCAGACGCTTTCCTCCATTGCGGCGCTCCCGGATTTTCGCCGTCTCATGCGCGCGGCCTGTCTCAGGCTCGGGCAGCTCGTCAACCAGACGGAACTCGCCCGGGACGTCGCGCTGCCGCAGCCTACCGTGCACCGCTACATGAACCTGCTTGAGACTTCATTCCTGCTGGTGCGCGTGCCCGCGTATGCGGTGAACCGCACCAAGCGATTGATAAAATCGCCCAAGCTTTATTGGGGCGATACGGGGCTCGCGTTGCACCTGGCCGGTCTCACCGCGCCGACCGGAGCGCATCTGGAAAATCTCGTGATGAACGATCTATTGTGCTGGCGCGACGCGCGGACCGAGCGCGCGGAAATCCTCTACTGGCGCACCGCCACGGGAGAAGAGGTGGATTTCGTGATCGAGACCGACGGGCGGTTGTTGCCTATCGAGATCAAAGCGACCACGCGCCCGCGCCTAGGTGACGCGGCGGGGCTGCGCGCTTTTCGCGCCGAATACGGGAAAACCGCCCGCGCCGGACTGCTCCTGCATGCGGGGAGCACCCTAGACTGGCTCATGCCCAATGTCCTTGCGGCACCTTGGTGGACGGTGTGCTGAGAATAGAGGACCGACAACCATTGCTAAACGCGCCGCCGCGACAATGTAGACTCGTAAACTTAAACCACAGTACCCGCCAACGTTTCGTTGCGATCGAGTTTGACTATCCGCCGGAAGAGCTGGAGCAGAAAATCGTGAGGCACGAGAGTGAAGTTGCGGATGAAGACGCCGCCCGTCTTGCGCGCCTGGGAGGCAAGATACGCAACCTGCGCGAGCACGGGCTGCAGGAGGGCGTGAGCACACGCCTGCTGATTTACGCGGGAAATTTGATCAGCGCCGGAGTGGCGCCGCGCCTCGCGTGTCAGAATTGCGATCGTGCAGGCGCTCACCGATGACAAAGAAGTCGCCCAGAGCATTCAAGAAGTCGTTGAAGCGATCTTTCCGGAATAAAGCTGCAGGCTAAAATCATTCACTCTCTGCTTCAACATCACCGTCCTGCATACGGAAACTGCTCAGACCGCATCCCGGGGACAGCTTTGCAGGATACCCCGTATTTCGTCTGGTTGATGTCCTTTCGGTGTTTACGTAGTATTGGCCATGGAACTGCAGGAGATTCAGCAACTTCTCAGGCAAGAACGCTATGAGGTGAGCTCTCACGCTCAGCAAGAAAGGTTAGAGGAAAATCTCGATATCGAACAGATCGAAGAGGCGCTTGTTAAGAGTGGAGAGATTCTAGAGCAATATCCCAACGACCCGCGTGGCGAGAGTTGTTTACTGCTTGGATTCGCCGGGGATGTCGCCATCCATGTCGTCGTAGGATGGTCAACTAGCAAACGCGACGAGGAAAGAGTATTACGGCTGATAACTGTTTACAAACCGACATTGCCGAAATGGCTTGATCCGAGAACAAGAGGGGGCCAAACATGACACGATACGGAGATTGTAGCTACTGCGGCGGCGAAGTAGTCGAGGAGCAGATTGACTACGACTACCGCCACGAAAAGCGATTGATGGTGGTGAGCAACGTCCCTGCGGGTGTGTGCCGTCAATGCGGCGAGAAATATTTCAAGCCCGAGGTTTTGAAACGCATGGATTCTCTTTATCACGGGATCTTCGAGCGCAACGAGAAACCGCACAGGACTCTATCCGTTCCAGGAGTATCGCTCTAAACCCGCCCGCGAAGTTGCCGATAAATGCCGGCATCGGTTTGTTGAGTTGTCGGCCCAATGCCTCCAAACGCACTTCCAGCGCGCTATTCTCTCTCAGAGCGAGTGTTTCACCTTCAAAAAAGCGCCGCAAGCGCGCCTGGGCCACATCTGTTCTGCGATCTTATCTCACCGATCTGGCAATGGTACCGGTACGGTTATGAAAAGGAGATGGAAAAATGAAAAGACAGGCCACCGTGAGAAAAAATCTGGATCTTTTAGATGAGTTTATGAAATATGCCTTTGACCGGCCCGACGTGCTTGAGCAGATACCGCGCAATGCGTCGCTGGTTATTCTTCCACAAGGGGATCCATCCTTGGAAAAAGAGAATAGACGGACGTTAAATAAGTTAAAGGCCAAGGGGAAGGAAGTCGTAGCGATAAAACTTAAAGCTACGAAGCGGAAGATTTCGAAGGTGGGGGTAAACAAGAGCTTTGAAAGCTGCACGAGAAGGCCGATCAGCCCAAGACATCATCGCTTTTTATGTCCTCAAAGGCTAAATACCACGCCTGGAGTCACGCGAACTAATCCTCGGCTACGGACCACGCGACCACGACAGAGGCCCTCCCGAATTCCAATCGGCTCGAATTGACGCGTCGATCAATCAAAATTTCAGGGTCCCGTGTGCGACGAAAAAAGCCAAAAGCAAGTCTCGACCCCCTCCGCCTCATAAGCACGCGCCTGCTCATTTACGCGGGAAAATTGATCAGCGCCGAAGTGGCGCCGCGGCTGGCGTGTCAAGTCGCCGTTGTGCAGGCGCTAACGGATGACAAAGAAATCGCCCAGAGCATCCAGGAGGTCGTTGAAGCGATCTTTCCGGAGTAAAGTACGATCCTGACTTCCCGCATTTGGTCTAGGCCCTGCTCTCCAACGACCTGGATCCTCGCTAGTCGTCCCTTGTCCCAAACCTGGGAAATGGCTTAGAATCCTAGCTCAAGTGCGGGGCCGATGGGGGAAATGGTGGGGTTCTGGGTTTCAGCTCTGCCCTTATCATGAAACTGCGGCTCATGCCGCAAGCGATCAGTCGAGCTCAGTAGGGTAGTCTCGAACGAGGGACTGGTTTGACCAATATCGAGCAAGAGCGATTGCTTTCTCTTATTGAATACGCGCAACAGTCAGCACGTCTGCGTGCCAAACCAGCATCGACAATCACGCAGCACAATCAGTTCGCGCTGTACGAACATCAGTTGCGTGACCGTCCTGGGATTTCCCTCAACATTGAGAAAGGCGACGGAGAAGACGAGGTCTGGCTCGTGGTCGAACGCCTTCACGAAACCAAACCTCCCGACATAACCAGCGCGGTTTTACAACCCTGGATCGAGATGACCAAAGGCCCCGACAGCGAGCCGCAGCTTAAGACGATCACAGACGGAGCAAGCCTGATTGCCGCAGGTACACATAGATCCCTTACCAGCCAACGGCTTTCCGATTCAGAGGTCAAGCTTCCTCAGATCGACCCACGCATAACCATATCCCTCGATGCCTATGAAAATCAGAACACGGTCAAGAGCCAGTACCAGGCCTATCTAGAGGACAAATGGCGCCCCTGGGCGAATCAGGAACGGCACCGCCGATGGACGATTCGGCTTTACTCCCATCTTTTCACACTTAAGCAACAACTTGAGGGGGGTATTGTCGAGGCCCAGCTTGAGCTTGTTTGGGGCGTCGGAGTAGGCATCTGGATTCAAAGCGGGACGACAGTTGGATATCCGCTTGTTACACGATTGGTTGAGATAAACCTAAACGGGGAGACTGCCGAGATCGAAGTTCGCCCCCGTGACGTTGATGCAAAGGTAGAAGTCGATTGGTATGCGTCAGTTGACAACCCCGGTATTACCGAGCTTGAGCGCGCAGCGAAGGAGTTCTTCGGCAAGGCTTCGACGACCTTTTCCCCTTTCGACCGGGGAACGTTTGAACCGTTGCTTCAAGCAGCGGTCACACATCTTGATCCAAACGGGGTCTACTGGCCTAACCAGGTCCCAGTCGAAGACCGTAGCCTTCCCAAGCCCGACGAAAAACTAAAAGTCACAGACACTTGGGTTTTGTTCGCTCGGCCGCGGACCAACAGTGTCTTCATTCAAGATCTTGAGAACTTCAAGAAAACGGTTTCATCCGTTCAAGATTCTGAAAAGCTCCCGCCCGCGGTCAGCGCAGTTGTCACAGACCCGGCAACAGACAACCGACCAACAGAGCTTCCAATTTTTCGTGGGGTATCGGTTTCCTATGCCGATCTTGGCAGTAGTCTATCCAGCAATGGCAAGGGCCAGGATCTCTACTTTCCGAAACCCTTTAACGACGAGCAGGTGCGGATTGTTCAGCTGCTCGAAGTATCGGACGGAGTCGTAGTGCAAGGCCCGCCGGGAACTGGCAAAACCCATACAATTGCCAACGTCATCTGCCACTACTTGGCGAATGGCAGACGAGTGTTAGTAACGTCAATGAAAGATCCAGCGCTTGCCGTGTTGCACGACCATCTGCCCGAAGATATTCGTCCCCTGGTTATCTCACTGCTTACCTCCGAGCAGGAAGGAATGAAGCAATTCGAATTCGCAATTCAGAAGATAGCGTCCGAGGTTCAGTCGCTTGATCGGCACGCGATGGCAAGAAAGATTTCCCAACTGGAGGAAACGATCGATGCTCTGCACGGAAAACTCTCACGGATCGACGTGACCATAAGTGAATGGGCCCGCAAAAACCTTGAACGTATCGAGATCGACGACGCGTATGTTGACCCCCAAGATGCCGCACGGGAAGTAGTTGATGGTCCCGGACAGTATGAATGGATTCCAGACCGGCTTGAAATTTCTGCAGAATTCACGCCGCAGATTTCTGATGAGGATATTGTTCGACTTCGACAAGCCAGGAAGACTCTCGGGGAAGACATCGCTTATCTCGGTCGATCACTACCGCAGATTATCCAATTTCCAGATTCAAAACTTCTTCTGCAAGTCCAC
The DNA here is from genome assembly GCA_050735755.1 of Binatia bacterium. GTDB lineage: Bacteria > Desulfobacterota > Binatia > UBA9968 > UBA9968 > DATMAM01. Next base: position 303 of record JBOHVR010000798.1, on the reverse strand, counting down.
CAGGACTTGGCGCAATTTTCCACTCTAAGCAATCAGATAGAATCGGGACAAATTCCCACCCTTATTAACTATACTGAAGACACGATTGACGCTGCTCAAAAGCTCGTAAATCACATAGAAGACTTGAGGGCGCTCCGACGCGAAGTATCCGATGCAGGGAGGCCCTGGACCACGGTTGTGCTCGACCTACTCCGCTCGGGTGGCTCGGCAGACCTTTTTGCGATCCTGGAAGCTTTGGGTAGCGACTTGCAGGACGCTCTCACCGAACGGCAGGATTTTCTGCAGCGACCTGTCGGCGCGCCG
>JBOHVR010000797.1:0-4973 GCA_050735755.1 Binatia bacterium | reverse complement strand
CCTTAGGGGCCTAGACAGGAGCCGGCTACCCAGACATGTGGCGATTATTATGGACGGCAATGGCCGCTGGGCTCTGTCGCGCGGCAAAAGCCGTATTGTAGGGCATCGTCGCGGCACGAGTTCGGTTCGGGCCGTCGTGGAGACGAGCCGCAAGCTCGGCATTCCGTTTCTTACCCTGTATGCTTTCTCTACGGAAAACTGGTCACGCCCGGAAGAAGAGATCCGGGCCTTAATGAAACTTCTCCGCGGTTATTTGGTCTCAGAGAGATCCAAGATGATGCGTTACGGAATTCGGCTCCTCAGCATCGGGGACCGAGAGCGATTGCCGGCAACCGTGCGCCGGGTTCTCGAGCAGACGATCAAACTCACGCGACGTAACCAAAGAATGACCGTGATCCTGGCGCTGAGTTATAGCGGCCGCAACGACATTGTGAAGATGGTGAGGGCGATTGCCGCAAAGGTGAGCGCGGGGCGCTGGGGGTTAGAGGACATCGATGAGTCGCTGGTTTCAGGGCACACGGAGACAGCTGACTTTCCCGACCCGGATCTTCTCATTCGCACCAGCGGTGAAATGAGAATCAGCAACTTTTTTCTATGGCAAATCCCCTACACGGAGCTCTATATTACATCAACTCTGTGGCCTGATTTCCGTGCCAACGAATACGTCAAAGCGTTAACTGAGTTTCAACGCCGGCGCAGAAGATTTGGTCTTACGGACGAGCAGATCGGACAGAATCGCACCACCGTCCGCGTGCGATAAGGAACGCCTATGCGCGCACGGGTGATCACCGCCCTCGTGGGCGTTCCCCTGTTAGTCCTCCTCATCGCGATCGGCCAGTACTGGCATTTTTCCTTGCTCGTCTTGGGTGTTACCTTCATTGCGCTGCGGGAATACTACCGCATCATTTTCCCGGCCCATCCGAAAGAGAGAATTTTAGGCCTGGTCTTGGGGTTTTCGGTGGCTATCGGTATGATTGTGCCACAGCGAGTCGATCCCGCTTTCGTTCTGAGCACCAGCCTCTTGGCTAGCTTTATTGTTTATCTACTCGTGGGGGGAAAACTCGATACACGATTCGAGCACCTAACGTGGACGCTTTTGGGGACGCTCTACGTCGGCTTTTGCGTTCCCCACTTCGTCTTGCTTTATAGTCTAAAGGACGGAAAGGATTGGGTGTTCTTCATTCTGTTCGTCATTATGAGTGGAGATACGGCGGCTTACGTCGTGGGCCGCCGGTACGGCAAGAGAAAACTTGCAAGCGAGGTCAGCCCCAACAAAACAGTCGAAGGGGCGTGGGCAAGCCTGGCCGGATCACTCATGGTCGGCCTAGTTGCAGGCTATTATTTATTGCCTGGACTGCACATAGCGGAGGCCGCTTTCGTGGCCGTGACCTTAAACGTTTTCGGGCAGACGGGAGACCTTTTCGAGTCATGGATCAAGCGGGTTTTCTTGGTCAAAGATTCAGGGGTCCTGCTGCCGGGACACGGAGGTATTTTGGACCGCATCGATAGTCTGATTTTCCCCGCTGTCTTTACCACGTATTACGTGAGGCTACTGCATTCATGAAGCAGATTGCGATTTTGGGATCCACCGGCTCCATTGGCGTGAACACTCTTGATCTGGTCGACCACTTCCCTCACCTGTTCAGAGTCCGCGGACTGGTTGCGGGGCGCAATCTGCGGCGCCTGGCCGCTCAAGCAAGAAAGTTTGCGCCTGAATGGGTCAGCATTCAGGACAAGGAAAATGTTCCTGCACTTAAGCGGCTGCTGGGAAAATTCAAAACCGAAATCTTTTGGGGCGAGGAAGGCGCGACGCGTATCGCTACCGCTAAAGACGTGGAGGTGATTGTCGCGGCTATTGTGGGCGGAGCAGGGTTGGTGCCAACGCTCGAGGCGGTGCGGGCCAGAAAGGAAGTCGCTCTTGCGAATAAGGAGGCGTTGGTCATGGCGGGCGAAATCTTCATGCGCGAGGCGAAGAAAACCGGGGTGCGGCTTTTGCCGGTCGACAGCGAGCACAGTGCTATCTTCCAGTGCCTGCAGGGGAACCGCAAAGAAGAAGTCGAGCGCATTGTGCTTACGGCGTCCGGTGGTCCTTTTCTCCGCACCCCCCTGCAAAAGCTCAAGGATGTGACGATTGATCAGGCTTTGCGGCATCCCAACTGGAAGATGGGACCCAAGATCACTGTCGATTCAGCAACGATGATGAACAAGGGGCTTGAGGTCGTCGAGGCACGCTGGTTGTTTGACTTGCCGCCCTTGCAGACAGAGGTGGTGATTCACCCGCAGAGCATCGTCCATTCTATGGTTCGGTATCGCGATGGATCAGTGATCGCACAGCTTGGGATTCCCGACATGCGCATACCCATTGCGTATGCTTTATCCTGTCCCCATAGGCTCAAGGTGAACCTGCGCCGACTTGACCTTACCCGCCAGGGGCAGCTAACATTTTTGCCCGTTGAAAAAAAACGCTATCCCGCTCTCAACCTGGCCTACCGGGCCCTTAAAATCGGCGAAGCTATGCCGGCGGTTTTAAACGCCGCCAACGAAGTTGCCGTCAATGCTTTTCTGGAGAAACGCATCGGGTTTCGCGATATCCACACGGTCATTGAGCATACGATGGCAAACTATCCGGGGGTCCCGCACAAGGGTCTGCAGGGCATCCTGAATGTGGATCGCTGGGCGCGCAATATGACAGTCGAGATCATCAATCAAATAAGGAGTTAGCAGGATGGACGACGTTATTTATGCAGTTGTTTTCGCTCTGATCGGTCTGGGCGTTCTCATTGTGATTCATGAATTGGGTCATTTTCTTTTGGCCAAGAAAACGGGCGTTGGCGTTATGACTTTCTCGATCGGGTTTGGACCCAAGCTCTGGGGCCGAAAAATAAACGAAACGGAATACGTGATCAGCGCTTTTCCATTGGGGGGGTATGTCAAGATGGTGGGCGAAGACCCCGCAGAGGAGGTCCAAGAGCTCGATATCAGGAACTCCTTTTCTCACAAGAGCCTGGGCAAACGCGCCGCGATTGTGGGCGCGGGTCCTGTTTTCAACCTACTCCTGGCCGCGGTCATTTTTACGTGCACGTTTATGTTCGTCGGCGTTCCTGTCTTGACCACGCGCATTGGCTCGGTGGAGCCGGAAACGCCCGCGGCGCAGGCTGGTCTAAAAAAGGGTGATCGCATTTTGGGAATCGATGGCACGCAGGTCGAAAAGTGGGAAGAGTTGTCGGATGAGATCAAACAAAGCGACGGAAAGACCATAACGCTGAGAATTGAGCGCGCCAACGCGCAAACCGAGATCCAGATACAGCCTGTCCTGCGGGAGGGGAAGAGCATTTTTGGTGAGAAGAAAGACGTCTGGATTATTGGGATTGCCAGCGAGGTCGCAATGGAAAAGAGTGCGCCGTGGACCGCTTTGGCGCAGGGGTTCTATAAAACCGGGGAATATTCGGTTTTAACCGTGGTTGGATTGTTTAAAATGATTACCGGCGCGGTCTCGCCGAAAAACATTGGGGGTCCCCTGATGATTGCGCAGGTGGCAGGACAGCAAGCTCAGGAAGGGCCGGCGAGCTTTTTCTTTTTTATTGCACTTCTGAGTGTAAATTTGGGCGTGTTGAACCTCTTGCCTATTCCCGTGCTCGATGGCGGTCATTTATTCTTCTTCCTAATGGAGTGGCTCATCGGGCGGCCGGTTGAGGTCAAGTATCGCGAGCGGGCGCAGCAGGTGGGAGTTTTTCTTCTGATCGTCATCATGATTTACGCTTTCTATAACGACGTCACGCGATTTTTTGAAGGCTAGCGGCCGACTGCTCCGCTGAATAGAGCCGGCTCGAAAGTTGCCGGTTCTTCCCGGATCCCTGGTTTGCTCGTTAAGTCCATATGAAGGTTTTGGGTATTGACACGGCCACGACAAGTGCCAGCGTGGCCGTTGTCGACGATCAAAATTTGCTTGCGGAAGGGCTGGCTTGCGATGAAGCCGGTGAACATCACCTGGGTCCAGGAGCTGGACGTGCCAAACATGCGCAGACATTAATCCCACTCATGGACAGGGTTATGCATCAGGCCGGGCTGTCCCTGGATCAGATTGCAGCCATTGCCGTTGCGATTGGGCCTGGCTCTTTTACTGGACTCAGAATCGGCCTAAGCGCGGTGAAGGGCCTTGCCTTCCAAGGAAATATTGCGGTTGTCGGCATACCTACTTTAACCGCTGTAGCGTCGCGCGTTAACGATTGGGAAAATCTAATCTGCCCCATCCTTGATGCGCGAAAAAAAGAAGTCTATGCCGGCTTGTTCTATAGATGGGCGCAGAAGTTTGATCGTCTCTGCCAAGATGCCGCCGAGGCTCCCGAGCGAACGATTGAAAAGGTTTCCATGTACGCCACGGGACGCCCTTGTTTGTTTATAGGCGACGGAGTCAGAGCCTACGGAGCCATGATCGAAGGCGCGCTCGGCGAGAAAGCGATTTTGACGCTCGGTGACCATTACCCATCGACCGCTTCAGCGATCGCGCGGTTGGGCGCGACTCGAATCGCAACATGCGGCCCCGACCCGCTTGAATCCTTGGTTCCACTCTACCTTCGTCCTTCTGAAGCCGAGCTTCAGCAGCGATAAAGTGAGGGGCGCGACACGCTCCAAGCGGGTCCTTTTGATTGACAAAGGTGGGACCCTGGGGTAGTTTTAGCCCAAAATCAAGAAATAATCAGGAGGACCTTATGGAGAGAAGAGAGGAAGAGATGATCGTCTCTCTCATGGGTAGGGATCCTGAGCTGAAGCGCTTTTATGAAGAACATCAGGAATTTGAAAAGCAGCTTTCAGGCTTCCAGCACCGCTCCCATCTAACTTCCGCGGAAGAAATAGAAAAAAAGCGAATTCAAAAACTCAAGCTCGCCCGCAAAGATAAGATCATGGAAATCTTGGGGCGTTACCGGCACAGCCAGGCGCAGAAGGAGTGAGAATGAAGAAAACCGGGGCAGAAA
>JBOHVR010000796.1:0-9006 GCA_050735755.1 Binatia bacterium | reverse complement strand
ATACAGGGTAATCGACTGCAAGTCATGCCACTTCAGGTGATGCTGTTGCAGTACGCTGAGCGCGCCGGCCACCGCCGTTTGACCCATGCGGATGGTATTAAACCATTTCGTATTGACTTCCATAATCCGGTAGTGCTTCACCGGCGCAAGGAGGCGTTCAGTGTCGATTTTTCCGGCGACGGCTTTGATAAAACCGCCGCTGCTTTCCATGATGTCTTGAGGTCCCGTAATGCCCTTCTCGGCGAGCAGCGCGGCGATGACGCCGTTCGCTGCGACCATGCCATCGGCAATGCTTTTGCTGGAGGGAATGCTTCCGCGACTGACCGCGTTCAGAGAGTTGGAGTGAGTGGCCGCAATGGCAACGGCGTGAGTAAGACGCTCGGCATCGAGTCCGAGCAGTTTACCTGTTGCCAGAGGAACCGAGAATTGCAAGTTGGTGCCGCTGAACCATCCTCTGGACCCAATGTCCGGCTCACCGGAGTACTCTTGAAAGCGGATATGGATTTCATATCCGGCGACGATCGCTTCGATAAATTGTTTGCCGCTGGCGCCGATACGCTCTGCCACCGCCAGGGACGGAGGAATGTTAAAGCACGGATGACAGGGATCGGGACCGGCGTGAGAGTCCATGTAGTCCAAGTAACGCAGCATGGTTGAGTTCGCGAGGGTTGCCTTTTCACAAGAAACACGCTGGGATTCTCCGAAGACGGTGGATTCCGGCCGGCCGCCCAACTCTGCGGCCAAGCTTCGGACCATGGTGCCGGGACCGCTGTGGTAACCCGCAAACGCGCAACCCAGGGTATCCAGCACGCGCCTCTTGGTTTCAACCACGACTTCCTGCGGCAAGGCGGCAAAGTGAATGCTTGCCGCCAATTCCGCCAGACCTTGCGCCACTGTCTTCATGGGGTTTCCTCTTCTGGATGTCCCTCTTCAGTTTCTGCCGTCTGTTAGCATCTTCGTGACGACGCGCGCAAGCGGTTGTCGTTGCGCATGCGCAGTTTTAAAAAGACCGTGGGAAAATATACGTTGTCAAACTTCAACGAACGTTAGTGCCAGAACACGAGTGTGGTGTCTCCGAAATCCGTTGAATAAGCAATCTCTAAAGCCTTTCAGATCCTTCACGGACTCTATCCTGAGCGACGTCGAAGGATTCAGGATGACACCTTTGGAAGCCTGAGAAATTTTCGTGAAACATTGCCGGATTTATTAAACGAAGTTTAACGACAGGACCTTAGGGCTTAATCAGTGCCTTGGTAGGAAACAGGTCGGGAATCTCGCCGCCCACGGCCTGAATGCAACGTTCCGTCTCGTCCAGCGGAAACACGTGGCTCACCATTTCCTGGACGGGAAAGTTCGTGGATAGGAGCAACCGAACGGTGGCATCGATCGCGTCATTGTCCGCAGTGAAGACTCCTTGCAGGCGAATCTCACGCCAAACCAGCTTGTCCGTCAGCATCGGCGTGATCGTAGTGTCGCCGGTGAGGCCGCCGAGGACCATCGTGCCCTGGCGGCGCACGCAGTCAACCGACGTCTGGATTGCCTGAGTATTTCCCGAAACGTCAATGACCACGTCGGCCATAGCGCCGCCGGTCTCAGCGCGCACGACATCCACGACGCTTTCATCTTCCACGCAAATGATGCGATGGGCGCCGAAACGCTCGGCCAAAGCCAAACGCCTGGCGTCCCTACGGATTCCGGACAGAAAAATCCTGGCTGCCCCCGCTTGCCGCGCGGCAAAGGTGCATGCAAGGCCCTGTTGGCCGGGTCCCTGGATGAGAACGAAATCGCCCATCTTGACGCCGCCTTGCCGAATTGCCCACTGAAACCCGTTCGCCATGACCGCGCCGATCAGCACTGCGGCCTCCGGCGCCACGGTGTCGCCTATTTTGGTCAAAAGCACATCCGGAGCGAGGTAGACGTAGTCGGCAAATCCGCCGAAAAGGTGCGGAGGTGAAGCGGAGCTGGTCCGGCCGCCGTAGGTAGTTCGCTGAGTGCAGAACCTGCTCGCGCCGCGCCGGCAGTCGGCGCACCTCCCGCAGCCGATGGCGCCTTTAAAAATGACTCGGTCTCCTTCTTTAATTTTGTGTATGGCGGCGGCTTCGCGCCCCAGTTTGACAACGCGGCCGAGAATTTCGTGCCCGAGAATGATCGGTAACGGCAGGCGGATTTTGCCGTGGTAGTACTTGACGTCCGAACCGCAGACACCGGCCATTTCGACGGCGACCAATCCCCCGTTGGCGGGAATTTCAGGAACGGGGTATTCACGAATCTCAAGCGTATTGGGCGCGAGTAGCGTCGCGCCGCGACTGGTTGCGGGCATAAAGAAACCTCCTGGCACGGTCGCGGAGATGATCATACTCCTGAGCGGAAGTTAACCACAAGAAGGATTTGACTCCCGGCCCAGTTCATCCCTGGCTGGCAATCAGCCGAACCCGCGCTGGCCGTTAAGTTTCATTTGTGCGACGGTCGCTTGGTCCCGTTTTTCCCAGTTTTGCTACATGAGCCAGCCAGTTCATTCAAAAATCCTGGTTTTTTTGGTGCGAGACGAAGGCACGCAATTTGCGGAAGGGGGAGAGCCACTTCCGCTGATATTCGGACCAATGCCTACTGTCCTCTTTGTTGAAGACAATCCCCAGATTCGCAGTTTTGTTGCTGAATACCTGCGTAGTAAAGGCTTCGACGTCCATGCCGTCGATAGTGGAGAAGCCGCTGTCAGCATGATGCAGATTGCTACATTCGATGTGGTGATCTCGGACCATCGTTTGGAAGGGCCGCTTTCCGGAGTCGATATCCTTGCCTGCCACAAAAGACACTCACCCGAAAAAGCCCGCATCTTGTTCACGGCTGTCGCTTCAGAACAATTGCGCGATCAATGCGAGCCGATGAATGCCGTGTATCTCCAGAAGCCAGTCCCCTTGGACGAACTGCTCGAGAATGTAAAAACCAGCCTAGGTCATGTTGCTTCTGAGCGCCCTTGTCCCAGTTCCTAACCAAGCTCGACTATTATCCTTCCCTAAGAACAAAGCGTGAACTCAAGGTTAGGATCGTGCGGGACGGATACCGGCGCGCACCGGCGTAAAACCTAAGTTCGAGACGCTCAATCATCTGGCGAGCGGGGCGTGTCCATCCAAGTGCTTACCTCGGAAGATGCGCAGCGTTTGCGCGTGACTGCAGACAAGCAAATCAAAGATATACTCCTCCGAAAATGAGACCGTCGAAGACCTTGCGTCTTTACCTTCCTGCGATCTTCTTGCTGGCCGGAATCCTAAGCTCTGCCGGCGCCGGTAAATGAGGAAGCTCCCGGCAGTGAACCGGGAGGGCACAGCAAATCCTGCGAAAGATCTTATCAACTTGACAGCATAAGAAACGGAGATGTATGAAATGACCGGCAGCTTCAAGAAACGCGAATCAACTTGACGAGAGAGGTCTATGGGAGCGACTCAAGCGGTTTCGGAGTGGATAACCAGAACCAACTTTGCTGCGATACCTCAGGAAGCAAAAAAAATAGCCGAAGTCGCCTGCTTTGACTGTTTAGGAGTTATGCTCGCTGGGTCTGCCCAGCCTCACGGGAAAATATTTCTCCGCTACATCGAAGACCTCGGAGGAAAAGCAGAGGCTACGATCATTCCCCTCGGGTTACGAGTCTCAGCTGCTCACGCAGCGCTGGCGATGGGAACATTGAGTCACTCGCTTGATTACGATGACAGCGGCGCATTTGCTCACGCCTCGACCGTCCTATTTCCTGCCCTCCTGGCTTTGGGCGACAAAACGGGAGCTTCCGGAAAGGACTTGATTGAGGCATACGTGGTCGGCTTTGAGGTGGGCGTGAGGTTGGCTTCGCCTTATAAGCAATCGCGCGGTTTCCACAAAATGGCTGCATTTGGACGCATGGCAGCGGCCGCCGCTTGCGCTAAACTTCTCAAACTCAATAGTCACCAGGTTCAAATGGCGCTCGGGATTGCCGGTTCTATGGCCTCCGGCGTGGTTCTTAATCATGGAACCATGACAAAGCCTTTGCACGCTGGATTGGCCGCCCGTGACGGGGTAATGGCCGCAGAGCTAGCGAGCCGCGGGTGGACGGCTGCTGAGGACATTATAGATCATCCGCTAGGCTTTATCCCGAGCTTTTGCGGTGACGCGGGAAACATTGACGATACGGTAAAGAGCTTGGGGAATCCATTCACCATCCACAATACGATCATTATAAAGAAGTACCCTTGCGGCGCAGGCAATCATCCGACCATCGATAGCCTGCTCGCCCTGATGACCGAACACGGTTTCGATTACCAGGATGTTGAAGAAGTGGAACTGCAGCAATCGTATCAATCCGACTACGTGCTTTACGCGAAGCCGCGCACGGGATTGGAGGGAAAGTTCAGCGTGCTGTATAACGCGGCTGCCGCTCTCGTCCAAGGCAAAGTGGACATTGATACGTTTACCGACGAGCGCGTCAAAGACCCTCGCATCCAGGAAACCATGGACAAAGTTCGCATTCGAATTTTGACCCGGTGGGATGAATGGGAAGAAAAAAGCAGCGGCAGATGGCCCGGGGGATCAACGGGTTTTACGGGAAAACCTGTCCGCGTGCGACTCAAGGATGGACGGGTCCTCACGAAGACCCTATCGCCTAAGCAAATACTCGGCTCTCCTCGTAACCCATGGCCGGAGGAGAACATACGGTTGAAGTTTGAGGCGAATGCGGGCCTCATTCTGAGCTCACAAAAAACGCAACAAGCGATCGAGTCTTGGTCTCGATTAAGCGAAGTGGAGAATCTTCAGAAAGCGATACCGACCGTAGTGGGTTGATGCTTGAGTGCCATTCCCTTGGGCTGCGAAAAATCACTTCCATTACATAGGGTGCAACCGCCTCATTTTGGCAAGGACTTCAATGGGTGATCTGTGGCCACTTTAAGTGAGGTCATTGCAGACCGCGTGCGGGCTCTTCATTTCGAACAGCTACCCGCGGCCGTTGTATCGACGGTCAAGGCCTTAATCTTGGACCATCTTGGCGTTGCGGCGTTTGGATCAACCACAGCGTGGGGCAAAGCAGTGGCGGAAACGTTGCGCCCCTTGGGTGGAACTCAGGAAAGCTCGATCTATTTCTCAACTGATAAGGTGCCAGCTCTCAGTGCTGCGCTGGTGAATGGGACGTTCGCGCATGGTTTCGAGCTGGATGACCATTATCGGGGTGTTCACGCAGGCTGCGTTGTGATCCCAGCCGGGCTCGCGGTAGCCGAAAGAGAAGCCATCGATGGACGGGGACTCATCACAGCCATAGTTTGTGGCTACGAGGTCCTGGCGCGTCTGGCGACAGCGATGCCGCATATCTCGGACAATGGACATCATCCGACGGGCACAATCGGACCCTTTGGCTCTGCAGTTGCGGCAGGCAAGATTCTCGCACTCAGTCCAGACCAATTCGTATCCGCTATCGGGATTGCAGGGAACTTCCCTACCGGAGTGTGTGAATTCTACAAGGGGACGATGGAGAAGAGGGTTTTTGCCGGGCGGGCTTCTCAGTCTGGCATCCTAGCCTGTCTTTTGGCGCGCTCGGGGCTTACCGGAGCAAGGACAATTTTCGAGGGCGAAGTCGGGTTTTGTCACACTTTTAGCGATCACCCGGACGTGAAAAACCTCCTCGATGGTTTAGGGCAGAAGTTCTACACGGAGGAAGTCAACGTGAAGCGCTACCCATGCGCCGGCACAAACCATCCCCACATTGATGCGGCTCTGGCTTTACGCGACAAATACAAAGACGTTTTGACCCCTAGGAATAAAGTGCGCGAGATCGTCATCGAGGGTGGGAAAAGGTATCGGGGCAAAGATATTCTAAACCGGCGCCGCAGCGGCGTGACAATTCCTGATGTAATGGCTGCTCAGTATAGCATCCCTTACGCAGTTGCTGTGACTCTGTGCAGGGGACGTCCGGGAGTTGAAGAGTTTTCTGAAAGCGTTATCAAAGATCCGCTCATCCAATCCTTCCTCGCAAAATGCAAAGTTGTCAGGCGAGAAAAATTTCGTGCCATGGGGAAAATCACAGTCAACTTTAGGGATGGTTCAAGCGTTTCCCAGACGGTAGTAGATACTAATTTGCCGATTAGCGACATCGATAGGGAAGCGGTGGTCCAGAAGTTCCTGCGCCTGACCTCTAATCTCATTGACCGTAAGCGCGCCGAAAGAGTGATTGAAACTGTGCAGAATCTGGAAGGACTAATGGATGTGCGCCAGCTGACAGAGATTTTGATACCAGAGGCGTCGTCCTCTGAGCCGCAGCAACAGTGAGGTGTAAAAAATGATAATGTTTGCGCGTCGTTGGCAGAAATTGTTGCGTTTACGGATTCCGCTCTCAATCTCCTGCAGCCTGGCGGTAACTGCCGCGATCCTGTTTGGGCCCGTTTCGGTAGGGCGATCTCAAGAAACCGTGCAGCAGAGAGAGGCAAGACTCATCGATGGGGCGAAAAAGGAGGGAAAGGTTGTTTGGTGGACGCCGGGCTCAGCAAAGCATTTGGAGCAGGTCCTGGCGAAATTTCGGCAAAAATATCCGTTTGTCAAAGCCGAACTATGGAGGTCAGGCGGCTCGGAGGTGCGCGAAAAAGTATTCACCGAGGCGAGGGCCGGAGTATATAACGTCGATATCGCCCACCTTGACCTCGAGGATATCCAAGACGCGAGAAAACTCGGTGTGATGAAAAAATACCAGTGGCCCAATGCACGCGACTGGCCTTCGGGCCGTTACCGGGATCCCGACGGTTATTGGGTTGCGCGTCATGTCCTCGTGGCGGTCACGATGTACAACACGCAGGCCCTATCGCCCGCCGACGCGCCAAAAAACTGGGGCGATCTATTGGCGACGAAATGGAAGGGTGAAATTGCGATACCGAAGGATTATGATTGGGCGATGATGCTCTGGTCGGCCTGGGGCAAAGAGAAGACCGTTACTTACCTCAAGGAGTTTGCTAAGAACAGGCCTGTGCTAGGACCAGGGCATAATGCACGGGCTGAAATGCTGGCTGCCGGCGCGACCAAGATCGACGTAAGAATCAATCTTAGTGATGTCCTGGAGTATCAAGAAAAAGGCGCTCCTGTAGACTGGGTCAGGGCAGACCCTATCATATCAAAAGGCACGCCTATGTTCATCGCGGAGCATGCTCCGCATCCGAATGCGACAATGCTTTTTGCGGATTGGCTTACCTCGTTGGAGGGGCAGAAAGCGTATCATGATGCGACTGGAACCATGATGCCTCACCCGGGTTTGAAAACGAAGTTGACCGAGGTATTGAAAGGCCTCAATGTAGCACCCACGCCTGCCGATATAACTTTGCATAGCAAAGAGATCGGGAAGCTATACGCCGAGCTTTTCTGGAAGTAGGACGCGAACGCAACGGTTCTCGCCCTTTCGCAAAGAGGCGTAGCCGAGCACCGCCTTCCCATGTGGCCCGTCCAAACTACCCCGTTCTCGATTTCTTTCACGAAAGCGAAAGGCGGCCCAGGTATTTTCTGCCGATGAAGGTCACAACGCCGAGCAGCAACACTAACATTACCGAGACTGCTCCCACCTCAGCTATCGTGCCGGCCTGCCAAAGCTCCCATATAATAATCGCAAGCAGGTTGCTGTTGGGAGAATAGAGAAGGATTGCCGTCGAAATCTCTCTCATGATGTGAGAAAAAATATAAAGAAACCCGGAAGCAAAAGCAGCCACCAGGAGCGGCGTCAGAATGCGCCTGAAGGTTTGCCACCATGAAGCGCCGCTGACCTCCGATGCTTCTTCGAGCTCCTTATGAATTTGGAGAAGTGCGGCGTTGGTGTTGCGCGTCGCCCACGGCATGTATTTTGTTATGAAAGCGATAAGAAGAATCCACACGGTTCCGTAGATCGGAATGGGTACGTGAAGATAGAGAAACATCAACGCCAGCCCCATGACAATTCCGGGTATCGCAATGGGAGTAAAGGCTAGAAAGTCCAATATCCGCCGGCCGGGCAGTCTGGAACGGACTACGATCCACGAGATTACGGCGGCAAGGAACATGGTGAGACAGCCACCAAAGATAGCCAGGAAAAGGCTGTTCTTCGCCGAATCCAAAACCCCGGGATACTTTAACGCATTGAGATAACTAGCCAGAGAGAGTGAGCGAAAGGCCCTCATCGACGGGACCTGATAGTACGGAAGGAGCGAAGCCCAGGTCAGAGCCAGCATCGGCAGAATTACGTCCAGCAATAGAAAGCTAAACAGCAGGGCGGTACCGAGGTAACGCCACTTTCCCAAATCGATAGATCTGGAACGATAGCCTTTACCTGTGATGGTTACATACCTCTCGCCCTTCCTTAGAACGCGCTGATAAAGTAACGTCCCTACGACCGCGATCATCAAAACTGTAATACCAAGCGCTGCTGACAGTCCGTAGTCCGGCGGCGATTGGTGCATCACCAGATAAATTTTTGTACTAAACACGTAGATCTTTGCAGGAATACCCAGCAAAGCCGGAACCTCAAACGCCTCCACCGCGTTGATAAAGCTGTAAATCATCGCCGCCGCTGAAGCTGGCAACATCAGGGGAAGCGTGATGCGCAGTAAAGTCGAAGAATTTCCCGAACCACAGGTGGCCGCAGACTCCTCAAGCGAGGGATCCATGGACCGAAGTGCTCCCGCTAGCAGCAGGAACATAACCGGTACGTGGCGCAAACCACCGATAAAAATCATTCCCCACATGGAATAAATATTGAAAGGCGGCCCGCTGAGGCCGAAGGTATTAATCAACGCCAGGTTAATAAGACCGATTCTCGGGTGGAGGAGCATGACCCAGGCAATGGAGGCGATCATGCCGGGAATGATAGTGGCCACAATCGCGATGACATAGGCCAGGTCCCTCAACGGAGCATTGGTACGCTCCACGACCCAGGCCATGCCAAAAGCGATCGCGAAAGCGAACACGGTGCTTCCGGCTGCGTAGACAAAGCTGTTAGCGATGAGTGGATACAGCGCCGGGTCGAAGTAGGCGTTTACGAAG